>JAAXXS010000175.1 GCA_013334395.1 Holophagaceae bacterium
GGCCCAGCCCCGCCTGGTGCTGGGCGCGAAGCCCGTGGTCGTGGCCACGCCGCTGCCAGACCTCGAGCCGAACGCGAGCCCCAGGCCCGGGTTTAGGATCCGGGTCGAGGCCGAGCTCTCCTACGCTCACGCCACCCAGCAGCTGATCGCGGAGGTGGTGGGCAAGACCTTCGAAACCGACAAGGGTCGCTTCGAGATCACCTCGGCCCGCGTCTGGGGGGACCAGGGCCGGGCCCTGCTGGAGATCGGCGTCAAGGGTCGCGTCACCGGCAAGGTGACCCTGTCAGGCCGGCCCATCTCGGATCCGGCCACCAACTCCCTGCGCCTGGCCGACCTGGACTTCACCCTGGACAGCCAGAGCTGGCTGACCCGCATGGGCGTCTGGCTCAACCACTCGGGCCTGCAGAAGCTGCTGGTGGAGAAGGCCCACTTCCTCATGGACCAGCAGTTCCAGGGCCTGCGCGAAGCCGTGCAGGCCGGCCTCAACCGGCCCCTGGCCCCCAACCTCATGCTCAGCGGCAGCCTGAAGGCTTTCAAGGTCGCCGCGCTGACCACGGGTCCCGACGCCTTCAAGTCCCAGGCCTACCTCGAGGGCGAGGTCCAGGTGGACATGAAGTAGGCTGGAGCTGGAGAACCCGATGCTCAAGCCCCTTTCCCACTTCAGGGTCGTGGACCTGTCCTGCGTGCTGGCGGGTCCCTTCGCCACACAGCTGCTGGCGGACTTCGGGGCCGAGGTGCAGAAGCTGGAGCCCCCGGGCGGCGACCCCACCCGGGGCTGGGGACCTCCCTTCGAAGACGGCGAGGAAGGCGAGAGTGCCTACTTCCGCTGCGCCAACCGGGGCAAGCTCAGCCGCAGCATCGACCTCCACACCGACGAAGGCCGCGAGGCCCTCTTCGAGCTGCTGAAGGGGGCCGACGTCCTGGTGGAGAACTTCCGCTCGGACTCCGCGGACCGCCTGGGCCTGGGCTGGAAGCGGCTCCATGCGAAGTTTCCCAAGCTGATCCTGGCCTCGGTGCGTGGCTTCGCCTCGGACGTGACCGCCTCCCGCCGGGCCGGCTACGACTTCATCATCCAGGCGGAGAGCGGCTGGATGGACATCACCGGCGAGCCCGAGGGTAGGCCCATGAAGGTGGGCGTGGCCCTGGTCGACGTGCTGGCGGGCCTCTACTGCGCCAATGGCATCCAGGCGGCGCTGCTCCACCGCGAGCGCACGGGCGAAGCCATCCACATCGAAGTGCCGCTCATGGAGGCCGCCCTGGCGGGGTTGGTCAATGTCGCCGCCGGGTCGCTGATGACCGGCGAAGCCCCGCAGCGCTGGGGCAACGCCCATCCCCAGATCGTGCCCTACCAGTCCTTCCGCTGCAGCGACGGGGACGTGGCCATCGGCATCGGCAGCGATCGGCAGTTCGAGGTGCTGGCCATGTGGCTGGACCTGGACCTCGACACCCGCCCGGACTGGCGCAAGAACCGCGGCCGGGTGCGGGACCGGGAAGAACTCGTGGCCCTCATCGAGGCCCGCACCCAGGGCAGCACCGTGGCCGGAGTATTGGAGATGTGCGCAGCCAACGCCATCCCCGCCAGCCCGGTCCGCAGCGTGGACGAGGTGCTGTTCCGGAAGGGCGGCGAGCTGCACAACCTGCTGCAGCCGCTCTTTGACGCCGACACCAACACCATGATCCCCACTCTGGCCTCACCGATCCTCCTGAACGGCGAGCGGGCCTGCGCGCCCCTGCCGCCGCCCCGGCGGAAGCTGTGAGGGCCGCCCCGCGCCTGGTCCCCGTGGGGGCCCGGAAGCCGAACCAGCTGGCCGAGGCCCGCCTTCGCCAGGCCTGGAGGTTCGTCATGGGCCCGGCCCTGGCCGACCGTACGCGCCTCCTGCGGGTGGAGCGGGAGATCCTCGTCATCGGCTGCTGGGAACTCACCCGCATCGCGGCCCTGCGGGAGGCCTCCCTCGCCGTCTGGCCCCAGATGCGGGACCGCATCCAACGCGCCCTGCGCCTGTCCCTCCGGGGCATCCAGATCGTGCCCTGCGATCCCCCGGTCCCAACCCCGACCCTGCCTCAGGATCCGGATCCCCTCCGGCGGGCCCTGCTCCTGCTCGAAACCCGGCACCAGGAGCGCGTCCGCCTGGGCCTCGAAACGGAGTAGCACTGGACCCCCCCCGGGGATTCGAGTACAGTCAAACCTTCGTCGGGGCGTGGCTCAGCCTGGTAGAGCGCTCGGTTCGGGACCGAGAGGTCGGAGGTTCGAATCCTCTCGCCCCGACCAATGAAAAGGGGGCCGTCGGCTCCCTTTTCATTGGTCGGAAAAGCGCGAGAGGATTCGGACCTCCGAGTGGGACCGTGGAGGGGCGACTCGATGTCGCCCCGGAGCGGGACCGGCACACGGCGCAGCCGGGTGCGGTTCGAATCCGGGGCCCGAGTGGGTCGGCGCCCGTCTTTGATGGTCGAAGCGGGCGAGAGGATTCGGACCTCCGAGTGGGATCGTGGAGGCGCCACTCGATGTGGCGCCGGAGCGAGACTGGCACACGGCATAGCCGGGTGCGGTTCGAACCCGGGGCCCGAGTGGGTTGGCGCCCGTCTTTGATGGTTGAAGCGGGCTCGCGGAGTCCGAGCCTCCCGCCTGACAGGCAGCCTCCCACGTGGTCAGACCACGGTTCAGGAAATCCCGACACCTGCCGCCGTTTCGTGACCTGCGACGCAAGGTATCCCAAGCTACAATGAGGGGTTCCGCCCGCCGGGCGGGGAGTTCACTCGATGAGCGACGTCTGCACCATCGTCACCACCTGCGGAAGCGAAGAGACAGCTCTCACCATCGCCGCCGCGCTGGTGGACCAGGCCTATGCCGCCTGCGTGAACATCATTCCCAGCGTCAAAAGTTACTACTACTTCAAGGGTGAGACCCACCTCGATGAGGAAGTCATGCTGGTCATCAAGACCACCATCGAGCTCTTTCCCCAGGTGTCCGAAGTGATCACCGACCTGCACACCTATGAAGTGCCCGAGATTCTGATGTTCCCGGTCGAGGCAGGCTCCGAGGCCTTCGTCGACTGGATCCGCCAGAGCGTCAATCGCCTGGCCTGACCTTCACCTACCACCTCCCAGGAGCTCACACCATGGAACAGACCCTGTCGCTCGAATTCCTGAGGGTGGTTGAAGAAGCTGCCATCGCCTGTGCCACGTCCATCGGTCACGGTCGCCGCAAGCACAGCGACAAGCTGGCTGTGGAGGCCATGCGCAAGGCCATGGAATCCGTCCGCATGGACGCCACCATCGTCATCGGCGAGGGCGAGCGCGACGAGGCGCCCATGCTCTACATCGGCGAGAAGGTGGGCATGGGGGCTGATCTGGATGGCGACAACCCGGCCGTGGACATTGCCGTGGATCCCCTGGAAGGCACCAACCTCTGCGCCACCGGCTCACCCAACGCCATCGCGGTGCTGGCGGCCACGGAACAGGGCGGCCTGCTGCACGCGCCGGACCTCTATATGGAGAAGCTGGTGGTCGGCCCCTCCGCCAAGGGCAAGGTCAGCCTCGACGCGCCCGTGGGCGACACCCTCAACATCGTCGCCAAGTCCCTCAACCGCCTGGTCTCCGAGATCACCGTCAGCGTGCTGGACCGGGAGCGCCATGCCCAGCTCATCGCCGACATCCGCAAGACCGGTGCCCGCATCCAGCTCATCGGCGACGGTGACCTCAGCGCCGCCATCAGCGCCGCGGTCAGCGGCACGGGCATCCATGCGGTCATGGGCACGGGCGGCGCCCCCGAGGGCGTGCTCTCCGCCGCGGCCATGAAGTGCCTCAACGGCGAAATCCAGGGCCGCCTCAAGGTGGACACCAACACCGCCAGCCGCGAGAAGGCCGAGGCCATGGGTGTGGACTTCGACCGCATCTACTTCACGGACGACCTCTGCCCCGGCCAGCAGATCGTCTTCGCCGCCTGCGGTGTCACCCACGGCAACCTGCTGCAGGGCGTCCGCCACTTCGGCCACGGCGTCCGCACGTCCAGCCTGATCCTCACCTACGGCAGCCGCCAGGTGCGCTTCATCGACACCGTCCATATGAAGGAAGGCGAGACCGTCACCGTCCGCTTCTAAGGACAGCCCTGCCCGCGCCAGAGCCCAAGCCCCAGGTCGCCGGAAGCGGCCTCCCGGGGCTGGCTGGGGCTGTGATAATCTTTCTCCCTCATCTTACGAGGTTATCCATGGCTTCCCCCTTCCGCGCCGCCCTGTGCCTCTGTCTTGGCCTGGCGACCTTGACCCTGGTGGCCGGCGAAAAACCCGGCGTCGACCCCGTGAACATCGACACCTCCGTGAAGCCCTGCGAGGACTTCTACACCTACGCCAATGGCGGCTGGCTCAAGAGCCACACCCTGCCCGCGGACAAGGCGCGCTATGGTGCCTTCGAGGAAGTCAGCGAGCGCAACCGCGCCATCCTCAAGCAGATCCTGGAAGAGACCAGCGTCAAGACCACCTGGGCCAAGGGCAGCGTCCAGCAGAAGGTCGGGGACTTCTACGCTGCTGGCATGGACGAGGCCGCCATCGAGAAGCGAGGCCTCGCCCCGCTGGAGCCCATCTTTGCCACCATCGACGGCCTTAGGGATACGAAGCAGCTGCCAGCTCTGTTGGCGAAGCTCCACACCCAGGGCCTGCCCGGCGGCTTCGGGTTCTACGTGGGTCAGGACGCCAAGGAGTCCACCCGCTACCTGGGCAACCTCATGCAGGGCGGCACCGGGCTCCCCGACCGGGACTACTACCTGAAGGACGATGCCCGCAGCCGCGAGATCCGCGCCAAGTACGAGAGCCACGTGGCGAAGATGCTCCAGCTGGCGGGCGACAGCCCGGCCCTGGCCGCCGCCCGCGCCAAGTTCATCCTGGAGCTCGAGACCCGCATGGCCACGGCCCAGTGGACCCGTGTGGAGCTGCGGAACCCCATGAAGCGCTACAACAAGCGCACCCTCGAGCAGGTCGCGGCCGAGGCGCCTGGCTTTGACTGGAAGGGCTACTTCCAGGCCCGGGGTGTGGGGGTCAAGGAACTCAACCTCAGCCAGCCCTCCTACTTCAAGGCCTTCGGCCAGCTGGCCGCGGAGACCCCCGCCACCCAGTGGCGCACCTACCTGCGCTGGCACGCACTCAACTCATCCGCCAACCTGCTGCCCAAGGCCTTCGGCGAAGAGGCCTTCGACTTCCAGGGCAAGGTGCTGAACGGGACCCCTGAGCGGGAGCCTCGCGCCAAGCGCATCGAGGCCCTCACAGACGCCATCCTGGGTGAGGC
>JAAXXS010000176.1 GCA_013334395.1 Holophagaceae bacterium
CAGCCCAAGGCCCCCGAGCCCAGCCCCACGGGCCTCTACCTCCTGCCCTGGCAGAAAGGGGTGCTCCTCATCGTGCTGCTGGGTCTCCTCTACCTCCGCTTCTGGCGGCGCAGGCAGGCGAAGATCCAGGTCTGCAGCCACTGCGGCAAGAAGAACCCCCCGCACCAAGTCAACTGCCAGAAGTGCTCCGCGCCGCTGGTAAGGTTTGAGAGCCGCTAGCTAGGTCCACCGGGCCACGGCCAGCAGCACCGCCAGCAGGACACCCAGGGCCAGGATCAGCGGCAGCAGCCAGCGGGGCCGGAGCGGCGCATCCACGGACGGCGGCAAGGCCACTTCCAGTTCCGGGGTCAGCGCCGCCCGGGCGCCGCTGCCTTCGTCGACGCTGGGGTGAATGCCGCTGGCGCGCTCGCCCGGCACGGGGAAGCGCTGGGAGATCAGGGTCTGCAGCTCCTCCCGGGTGCCGCTGAGCAGCACCTGCAGGTAGTCGGCCACATCGTGCTCGGTGAGGGGCGTGCTCAGCCGCTGCAGGTAGTCCCGGAGGTCGCGCTCCATGAAGCGGGCCGAGGGGTAGCGATGGTCCACACCCTTCTGCAGGGCCCGGCTCACGATGGCGGCCATGTCCCGGGACACGGTGGGGCTCAGGGAGGTCAGGTCCGCGATCCGGCCCTGGCGAACCTTTTCCAGCACACCCAGCTCCGAGTCCGCCTGGAAGCAGCGCTCGCCCGTGAGCAGCTCGAAGAGCACAAGACCCAGGGAGTACAGGTCCGAGCGGTTGTCCAGGGGCTGGCCCGTGGCCTGCTCGGGGCTCATGTAGAGCAGCTTCCCCTTCAGCGCGCCGGCCAGGGTGTGGCTCGCCTTGCTGGCGGCCTTGGCGATGCCGAAGTCCACCAGCTTCACCGCGCCGTCCGTGGAGAGGATGACGTTCTGGGGGCTGATGTCCCGGTGGACCAGCTTCAGCTCCCGGTCGTCGAAGCCCCGCTTCCGGTGCGCGTAGTCCAGGGCCGCCGCCACCTTCATCACCACGAAGGCCGCCACCTGCTCCGGGAAGGGCAGGCCGAGGCTGCGGACCCGCTTCAGCAGGGTGCGGAGGTCGCGGCCGTTCACGTATTCCATGGCGATGTAGTAGGAGCTGCCGGCCTTCCCCAGGTCGAAGATCTGTACGATGTTCGGGTGAGTCAGCTGCGCCGCCAGCTTGGCCTCGTCGATGAACATCGTGACGAAGTCCTCGTTGTCGCTGAAGTGCGGCAGGATGCGCTTGATGGCCACGATCTTCTGGAAGCCCTGGACGCCGCGCTGCTGCGCCTTGAACAGCTCCGCCATGCCGCCCACGGCGATCTTCTCCAGCAGGAAGTAGTTGCCATACTCCTCGGGGCCGTCGGCCACCGGAGGGCGCGGCGGCGGCGCGGGCGCGGGCGCCGCCGGGACCGACTCTCGGGACCAGCCGAAGGGATCCTCGAGGCCCGAGATGCTGCTGAAGGTGAACTCGGCTTCCGCCTGGGGCTCGGCCGGTTTTTCGGCGGCAAAGAAGCTGCCTTCCGAGAGCAGGACCGGCGGCACCTTCACGGAAGGGAACGGCAGCCGACCGCGATCCGCGATGGCGAGGGTCGACGTCTCGTCGGGCCCCGCGCCCAGCAGGTAGCCCAGGCTCACGGGAGTCGGCGAGGAGGGAACGTGGAGCGCCGGGTCGAAGAGGGCGAAGGGATCCAGGGGCGGCGCGGGCGGAGGGGTGTCCAGGTCCGCCAGCAGGTCCCCGAAGAGGTCATCCGAGGGGCGCTGGTCCGCCTTGGGCAGGTAGCTGCGGAGGGCCGCGACCAGGGAACCGTCCGTCTGGGCCGGGTCCAGGTAGGCCTGGATGTCCAGCACATGGCCCCGGCCATCGGTCGGGGCCGCCGTGTCCTCCGAGAGCGCCACCACCGCCAGGCGGGGATGCCGCTGGCGCAGCACCCGGGCCAGCGTCCGACCAGCCTCGCCGGGCGCGGCCAGGTCCAGCAGCAGGAGGCTGGGCGTCAGGCCCGACTGGAGGAACTCCGGGATCTGGTCGCCAAGGGCGCAGCGCACCGCCCAGCCGTCGAGCTCCAGCGCCGACGCCAGTCCCGGCGTCCGCGGGGACTGGCTGGCCAGAAACAGAAGCAGGGGGCGGGGCATGGAGCTCCGGACATGGGGGGTCTTCAGGGTAGCGGCAGGGATCCGGCCTCGCCATCACGGGAAAGATAGGATAGACTTCTCGTTCGGCCCGGTCCCGCCCTGCAGGCCCGACGCCAGATTCCCGCGGAAGGAGGTGCATCCATATGCCTTTGGTCAAGGTCAAAGAAGACGAGACGTTCGAGTTCGCCCTTCGCCGCTTCAAGCGGAAGTGCGAGAAGTCCGGCATTCTCAGCGAGCTGAAAAAGCGTCAGCACTACGAGAAGCCCAGTGCCAAGCGCAAGCGCAAGATGCTCGCCGCCCGTAAGAAGACCCTCAAGCGCCTCGCGCAGGAGCGTCGGTTGATCGGTTGAGATAAAGCTTCGCTTTATCTATATAAGGGCCCGCGAGAGCGGGCCCTTTTGATTTACTGGTAGGGAAAGGCTGTCACTTCACCCATGAACCCTGAACTGCAGGTGCTTGAATTTCCGGAAGCGGTCCGGCTCATCCAGGGCGGGGCGCGGACGGCGTCGGCGCGGGCGGCGCTGGGCGCCATGCATCCCTGGGATGGCCGGGCGGGTCTGCGCCGCCTCTACCAGCTGGAGCTGCAGGAAGCCTGGGCCGCCGCGCCGGGCCAGCTGCCGGTGCTGCCCATGGACGAGGCCCTGGAGGAGCTGCTCAACCCTGCGGGCTGGCTGCTGCCCGAGCACTGGCGGGAGCTGCGCGAGGGCCTGCGGGCCCTGTCCCGGCTGCTGCAAACCCTCGCGGGGCTGTCCTGGCCCGAGGCGCGGCCAGCCCCAGCGGGCACCCACCTGGGCATCGACCGGCTCCAGGTGACTGCGGCCCTGCTGCCGGATCCCGCCCCCCTGGCCGAGCGCCTGGCCCGCAGCTTCACCCTCGACGGCCAGCTGGACCCGCTGCGCGTGCCGGCCCTGGCCAGCCTCCACCGCCAGCGCCAGGACGCCTTTCAGTCGGTGCAGGCCAAGCTGCAGAAGATCCTCCGGGGTGCGCCCGAGGCCTGCAACGAGGCCATGGTGGTGGAGCGCAACGGGCGCTACTGCCTGCCGGTGCGCTCCGAGCGCCGGAGCCAGGTGCCGGGCCTGGTGCTGGACCGCAGCGGCAGTGGCGCCACGGTCTTCATCGAGCCCATGGAAGCCGTACCCCTCAACAACGCCTTCGTGGAGGCAGACAGCGAATACAGCCAGGCGGTGCAGGCCTTCCTGCGCGAGCTCCTGGCAGACCTGCGGGCCCGCCGGGAGGACTTCCTGCGCTGGCGGGACCTCCAGGGCCGCACGGACCAGGGCCTGGCGCTGCTGCGCTGGGCCAGCCTCTGCAGCGGCCTGCTGCCAGAGCTGGCGGAGAACCCGAGGGAGGGCCGGCTCTGCCTGCTCGAGGCCCGGCATCCGCTGCTGCTGCCCGCCGTGCGCGAGGCCCTGGGCCTGGAGCCCCTGCCCCACCCGGTGGTGCCCCTGAACCTGGTCCTCGAGGCCGGGCGGCCCGGGCTGATCATCTCCGGCTCCAACACCGGCGGAAAAACAGTGGTCCTCAAGACCGTGGGCCTGCTCTCGGCCCTGGCCGCCGCGGGCTGCGCCGTGCCCGCCCGGGAGGGCTCCAGCTTCCCCGCCCTGCCCAGCCTCCATGCGGACATCGGTGACCACCAGACCATCACGGGAAGCCTCTCGACCTTCAGCAGCCATATCCTGCATCTGAAGGACATCCTGGAAAATCATCACGTGGGTGGATTGGTGCTCCTGGACGAGCTGGGCACCGGTACGGACCCCAAGGAGGGCGCCGCCCTGGGCATCGCCCTGCTCCAGACCCTGTCCCGCCGCCACTGCTGGATCCTCTGCTCCACCCACCTGGGCGACATCAGCCAGTGGGGCCTGCGGCACACCCGCTTCCAGAACGCCTCGGTGCAGTTCGACGAGGCGCGCCTGGCCCCCACCTATCGCCTGCTGCTGGGCCAGCCGGGCCAGAGCCGGGCCCTCACCATCGCCGCCCGCCTGGGGCTGCCCCGCCCGGTCCTGGACCACGCGGACAAGGTGCTGGGCCAGCGCGAGCAGGACTGGCGGGACTTCCTCCGGGAGCTGGAGGCCGAGCGGGCGAGGCTGCTGGAGGAGGCCGAGACCCTGCGGTCCCAGCAGGCGGCGGCCCAGAAGGACCGCGAGATCCTCCGGCAGCGCGAGGAGAAGCTGCGCGCCGAGCGCGAGACCTTCCAGCAGGAGTCCCGCGAGAAGGTGGCACGGGTGCTGGACTTCCTCGACCACGAGGGGAAGCGCCTGGTGAAGGAGCTGAAGGAGCGCCAGAAGGCCGCCGAGGTGAACGCCGACCGCCTGGGCACCGAGGCCCACGAGCGGGTGAAGCAGCTGACCCGGCTGGCCGAGGCGGAGCTGGGCGGGCGCCGGAAGCCGGCCGGAGCCCCGGCCGAGGTGCGCGAGGGCGGCTATGCCCGCCACCGGGGGCTCGGGGTCGAGGGCAAGGTGGTCAGCCTGAAGGGTGACCGGGTCAGCCTGGAGACCCCTCAGGGCCGCCGGCTGGAGTGCCGGACCGGCGAGCTGGAGCCCATCGGCGCCCGGGAGGTCGCGCCAAAGGCCAGCGGCAAGGTGCGGGTGCGGGCCGAGATCCAGGAGCTGGACTCGGAGATCAACCTCATCGGCCGGGCCAGCGACGACGTGGACAGCGAGATCTACCGCTTCGTGGAGGAGGGCCTGGCCGCCGGGCGCAAATACCTGCGCATCGTCCACGGCCACGGCACCGGGCGGCTCAAGGCCGCTGTGCGGGAGGCCCTGCGGGGGCACCCCGGAATTCTCCAGGTGGAGGATGCGCCCCAGGCTCAGGGGGGGGCCGGAGCCACCGTAATTACCCTCAGGTAGGCTGATATTCAACCCCCCCCGGTCCCGGCCCGATGCAGCGGCATACCTCCTCAGGGGCGCCCATGGTCTTTTGGATCAATCTCAACATCCGCAAGAAGCTGCTCTACTCGATCCTCGCCCTGGCGGCCGTGCTCTGCGTGGCTTCGACGGCCTTCTCGCTCTGGCGCCTCAACTCTGCGCTCAACGACGGGCTGCAGCTGAAGGCCGCGAGCCTCGCCAACCTGGTCTCGGACGGCATCCAGTCCGGCGTCCAGTTCGAGGACCTGGGCCTCGTGGA
>JAAXXS010000332.1 GCA_013334395.1 Holophagaceae bacterium
TGATGGGCCACGCCAAGGGGGACCTCTCAGGCCTGCCCGCCCTGGCGGAGCGGGTCGCCGAGCTCTGCGAGGTCGAGATCCCCGCCAACTACCCGGTGCTGGGGCGCGATGCCTTCCGCACCGGCACAGGCGTCCACGCCGCCGCCATCGTGAAGGCCCTCCACCGCGGGGACGTCGACCTCGCCGATGCCGTCTACTCCGGTGTGCCCGCCGCCCTGGTGGGCCGCCGCCAGGAGATCGAGATCGGCCCCATGGCCGGGCACAGCAATGTCATCTACTGGCTGGAGATGAACGGCTACGACCCCAACGCCGAGCGGGTGGAGCGCATCCTCCTCACCGCCAAGAACAGCACCCGGATCCTCAGCGAGGCCGAGATCAGGGCCGCGCTGTGAGGCCGTAGACGTCCCCAGCGCTGAGGCGCCGGATGCCTTCCGCCCAGGCGACCTTGAGCCGGCCGTCGGGTTCCCAGCCCAGGCAGGTGCCCTGCCCCTCCTCCCAGCACAGAGGCGTACCCGCTTCCGGCCACCGAAAAGGTGATTGAAGATCCTCGTCCAAATTCATCCAGGCTTTTGAGATAGCCACGGCCGAATCGACAGTAGGGGGAATGGGCAGCCCCAGCTCCTGTAGGCAGGCGGGCGCGATGGGGCGCTCGGGGAGGTCCGGGGCCGAGGTCAGGTTCACGCCCAGCCCCAGGATCAGGCGGCTCCCGACCTGCTCACCCAGGATGCCGCCCACCTTGACCAGCTGGCCGTCCTTCCAGGCCACCAGGTCGTTCGGCCACTTCAGGCCGAGCACCTGCCCCAAGGGGTCCAGCACCCGGGCCACGGCACTCATGGCCCGCTGCAGCACCAGCCCCGGGGCCTCCCCCAGGTGGGGTGGCAGCGCCGCGGACATCCACAGGCCGGCCCCGAGCGGGCTCACCCATGCGTTGCCCTGGCGGCCCCGCCCCTCGGTCTGGCCGTCGGCCAGCACCGTGCAGAAGCCAAGCTGGGGATTCCGCCGCAGGAAGGCCTGGGTTGAATCGACCAGGGCGAGGTGGATCAGCGGCCCCATCCCCTACTTCCGCCCGCCCTGGTTGCGGAACCAGAGGATGCGCAGCCCATCCAGGGTGAGGTCCGGGGCGATGTGGTTGATCAGGGCGCAGTGCGGGGCGATCACGCGGGCGAGCCCGCCGGTGGCGGCCACCTTGGACTCCGGGCACTCCTCAAGGAGGCGCCGCAGGATGCCCTCGACCATGCCCACGTAGCCGTAGAAGATGCCGGACTGCATGGCCTGGATGGTGTTGCGGCCCACGAGCCGCTCGGGCTCGGCGATCTCCACGCGGGGCAGCCGGCTGGCCCGCTGGAACAGGGCCTCGGCGCTGATCTTCAGGCCGGGGCTGATGAGGCCGCCCAGGTATTCCCGCTTGGCGTTGACCACGTCATAGCTGGTGGCGGTGCCGAAGTCCACGATGATCAGCGGGGCCCCGAACTTCTCGATGCCGGCCACGGCGTTCACCAGCCGGTCCGCGCCCAGTTCGGAGGGGTTGTCGATGAGCACCTTCACGCCGGTCTTCACGCCAGGCTCGACGTAGAAGGCGTCCACGCCGAAGTAGTTCCGCGCCCAGCTCATGAGCACGGGATGCAGGGGCGGCACCACGCAGGAGATGGCCACGTGCTTGATCTGCTTGGCCTCGATGCCCTGGTGCC
>JAAXXS010000177.1 GCA_013334395.1 Holophagaceae bacterium
AGGCGCAGCTCCACGGGGTGGCGGTCCAGCAGCTGGCGGATCTCGGTGACGGTGCCTTCGGCCAGGAGCCGGCCCCGGAAGAGCAGCAGGATGCGGTCCGTGAGCTGGGCGATCTCGCCGAGGATGTGGCTGCTGACCAGGATGCGCACGCCCCCTTCCGCCAGGCTCCGCAGCAGGGCCATGAGGGTCAGCCGGGCCTCGGGGTCCAGGCCGTTGAAGGGCTCATCCAGGATGAGGAGCTCGGGCCCGTGCATCAGGGCCTGGGCCAGGCGGATCCGCTGGCGCATGCCCTTGGACATCCGCACGAAGGGCAGGTGCGCGCGTTCGGTCATGCCCACGGTCGCCAGGGACTGGGCCACGGCCCGGGTAAGGGCCTCGCCGGACAGGCCCGACAGCTCGCCCATCATGCGCAGCCAGCGCCCCGCGCGGAGTCCCGTGGGCAGCCGGTCCCCCTCGGGCACCAGGCCCAGGCGGGCCAGCACGGCGGGGTTGCGGAAGGGGGCCTCGCCGAAGATGCGGACGTCGCCGCCCGAGGGGGGCAGCAGGCCCGAGAGTAGCTGCAGCAGCGAGGACTTGCCGGCGCCGTTGGGCCCCAGCAGGCCCGTGATGCCGCCGCCATCCGGCAGCTCGAAGGTGGTGGGGCTGAGCCCCAGGATGGGGCCGTAGCGGAGGGAGGCCCGGTCGAGAGCAATCATCAGATCACCGCCTCCGAGGGCTTCGTCCGCTTGGCGGCGACGAAGGTCCAGAGCCCGATGTGGGCGGCCGTGCCCACCAGGGCCGGCACCCAGGCCACCAGGGGATGGTCCACGCCCACCAGCAGCTGGGGCCAGGCCTCGGCCAGGAGCACGGGGTTGAGGGCATCAATGGCCCGGAACCCGGTGAGGTGGTGGATCATGCTGGCCAGGGTGCCGGCCCCCAGGACCAGACCCAGCACCCAGCCGATGCCGGCCCGGGGGGTGGAGGCCATGCTGGAAGCGCCCACGGCCAGGGAGCCCATGAGGACCGAGCTGATGGCCATGGCGGGCAGGAGGCGGAGGGGGGCCGTGACCCAGACGGGTCCGTGCAGGCCCGCCAGCAGCAGCGACATGAGCCAGGGCAGGATCGCAAAGGGCAGCAGGATGGCGAAAGGCAGCGCCGAGGCGAAGCCGAGCTTGGCCAGCAGGTAGTCCCGGGGCGCCACCGGGTGGGCATACATCAGGGGCCGCACACGGTAGAGGGTGTCCCGGGCCACCAGGCCGCCGCCCACCAGGGCCACCAGGAACCAGAGCAGGTAGCTGGCGGGGTTCAGCAGGTCCGCCTGGAAGGCGGCGCCCTGGGTCAGGATGGTCTTGGCGAAGTCCTGCATGGGCTTGAAGGCCTGGTTGGTGTTCAGCAGGTGGTCCACGTAGATGCGGGCAATCTTCCAGAGCAGCATGGCCAGGAAGGCGAACCCGAAGAAGCGACCGATCTTCTGCCGCCAGAGGCGGGTGAGGTCGAAGCGCATGAGCACCACCGCCGGGGGATGGCCATGGCGCAGGTCCGGCGCCGGGGGCAGCGTGGGGGCGTAGATGGGCATGGTCAGTTCCCCCCGCCAACGGCTGTCTCAGGTTGATGAAGTGCCCGGAGGAGCACCTCGTCCAGGCGGTCGTGGCGGGGTGTCACCTGCACCAAGGTGGCGCCCTGGGACTGGGCCCAACGGAAAGCAGCGGTGGGATCAGCCTCGGCCAGCTCCAGGTCGTAAAGCCCGTTTCGGGCCTCCAGCACCGCGCCCAGGTCCGCCAGCGCGGCCTCCTGAGCCGGGTCCAGGGGGTCCAGGAAGCGCAGCTCCACCCGCCGGGCCAGGGCCTTGCGCAGCCCGGCCATGGAGCCCGCCGCCTTGATCTGACCCTGGTCGAGGATGACCAGCTGATCCGCCACGCGCTCCACGTCGCCCAGCAGGTGGGAGGCCAGGATGACGCCGGTGCCGAGCTCCGCGTGGACCCGCAGGACCAGGTCCAGCATCCGGCGGCGGCCGTCGGGATCGAGGCCGTTGGTGGGCTCGTCCAGGAAGATCAGCTCGGGGCTGTGCACCAGGGCCTGGGCCAGTTTCACCCGCTGGCGCATGCCCGTGGAGTAGCCGCTGACGGGCCGGTAGCGGGCCTCATCGAGACCCACGAAGTAGAGCACCTCGTGGGCGCGGTCCCGGGCGGCCTCGGGCGCGAGGCCGCTCAGCTCGCCCCAGAAGGCCACCTGCTCGTAGGCGGAGGCATCCTCGATGAGGGCATCGTATTCAGGCATGTAGCCGATGCGGGCCCGCAGCCGGGCGGCCTCACTTCCCCCCAGGGGCACCCCCAGCACGGTGCCAGAGCCCTGGGACGGGGTCAGCAACCCCAGCAGGGCCTTCAACAGCGTGGACTTGCCAGAGCCGTTGGGACCCAGCAGTCCCACGATGCCCCGCTCCAGCCGCAGGGAAATCCCCTTCAGGGCCGGCACCGGGGTGGCGGGGTAGCGCACTTCCAGGTTCTCGAAGGCGATCAAAGGCATCTCCAAAGCGTCTAGCGATGTTGGCGGCTACGAGCGGGAGCGGGAATGGATTAGGCTGAGAACCATCCTCCCATCCCCCGGACTCCCTCGCATGCAGCTTCTGGACTGGCCCTTCCTCGATGCCCTCCAGGCGGGAGCTCTCGCAGCGCTCTGCATCAGCTTCGCGGCCGATGCCTTCATCCGGCGGGATCGCATGGTTGGCTGGCTGGCCCTGGCCTGCCTGCTGGTGAGCCTGCGCCACGGGGTCCTCGCCCTGGGCGTTCAGGCCGACCTGAATCCGCACCTGGTGGACCGGGCCCAGAGCCTGCTCATGGCCATCGGGTTCCTCGCGCTCTGCGCCGCCTTCACCCGGCTTTTCCAAGGCCACATCCCCAAGCGGTTCCCCCGCTGGGTAGCCGTGGCCCTGATCCCGAACTTCCTCCGCAACCTGATCCTGCCCCACCCGAGCCTGGGCGACACCTGGATGCACAACGCCTCCAACTTCGTCTATCTGGTGGGCTGCGGCTGCATCATCTACTGGACCTATCGCGCCCGGCAGGAGGGTGACCCCCTGGGCCGCCGCCTCTTCCTGGGCTTCCTGGGCGTGAGCCTGCCGGTGGTGGTGGAGCTGGCGGCCTTCAGCCTCTTCGACCTCAAGATCCGCCTCACCGGATTCAGCCTCCTGATCCTGGCCCTGGCCATCGGGTCCGCCTGGCAGTGGCTCGTGGTGAGCGCCCTGGAGTCCCGCATCCGGCTCGCCGAAAAGGAGAGAGAGAGCTGGCAGAGCCTGGCCCCGGGCCGCACCTTCCGCACGGACCGCGCCGAACCGGCCATGGCAGCCCTGTTCGGCGCCGCCTGGGCGGACCAGGTCAAGGCGGCCCCAGATCTCACCCTGCTGGGCACCGACGGCAACACCTACCGCGTCCAGAGCCGGGCACTTGAAGGCCCGGAGCGGCTCGGATGGTGCGACCGCGACGAGGCGAGCGGGCCCAGCCACCGGGACTTCCTCTCGGGCTGGACCGTGGCTCTGGGCATGGACGATCCCGGGGAGAGCGACCGGATCCTCGCACTGCTCCACACCTGGGGGGCGGAAGTGGAGCCCTGGGGCACGGTGCCACCCCGGGAGGGTCCCTACCCGAGCGTGCTGCTCTGGGCCCGGGAGCCCAGCATCCTCACGGTCTGGCGCGAAGGCAACCTGCTGCGCCGCCGGCCCCGCTGGATCCAGGTCGGGGGCCCCGCCACCGAGGGCCCCCACGCCCGCCTGGAAACCGGGGTCTCCGGCGACGAGCTGCGGCAGACCCTGGAAGAGCTCCTCTCCCGGCGCTGACTGTGCGGGACTTGCCCAGATAGACCGCATCCGTCGGAGAATGGGGCCATGAGCTTCGCGCACCTGCACCTGCACACCGAACACTCCCTGCTGGACGGCCTCACGCGCATTCCCGAGCTCGTGAAGAAGTGCCGGGCCTCGGGCATGCCCGCCGTGGCCGTCACCGACCACGGCAACATGTTCGGGATGATGAAGCTCTTCGACGCCTGCGAGAAGACCAGGGACGCCGAGGGGAACTGGGCCGTGAAACCCATCCTCGGCTGCGAGGTCTACGTGGCGCCCAAGACCCGCTTCGACAAGAAGCTGGAGGCGAAGAACACCACCGGCGACGAGGGCCTCGAGGACTGCGTGGACCCCAGCGGCTCCCGCGACGCGGGCTACCATCTGGTGCTGCTGGCCAAGAACCCCGTGGGCTTCACCAACCTGTCCAAGCTGGTCTCCGCGGGCTTCACCGAGGGCTTCTACTACAAGCCCCGCATCGACAAGGACCTCCTCCGCGAGCACAGCGAGGGCCTCATCGCCCTGTCCGCCTGCCTCGGCGGCGAGGTGCAGGCCCGCATGCTGCAGAACCGCCTGGACCAGGCCGAGCGCGTGGCCCGGGACTTCCGCGACATCTTCGGCGATGATTTCTACCTGGAGATCCAGGACCAGGGCTTCGACAAAGAGCGGGAGATCATCCCCCACCAGGAGGCGCTGGCCGCCAAGCTGGGCATCCCCCTGGTGGCGACCAACGATGCCCACTACCTCAACCACGAGGACGCCGACCTGCACGACACGCTGCTGTGCATCGGCACCAAGACCACCAAGGCCAAGGAGAAGCGCATGCGCTTCTCCACCGACCAGTTCTTCGTGAAGACGCCCGAGGAGATGGGCTACGTCTTCCCGGACCACCCGGAATACCTGGAGCGCACCCTGGAGATCGCCGCCAAGGTAGAGCACTTCCCCATCACCCGGAAGCCCGTCACCCCCCGCTTTCCCGTGCCCCCCGGCTTTGACCTGGAGTCCTACTTCGTCCACATCGCCCGGGAGACCTTCGAGGCGCGCCTGGCCGAGTGCCGGCCGCTCTGGCAGAAGGGCATCCTGAAATACCCTGAGGAGAGCTACAGGGAGCGCCTCGCCTTCGAGCTCGACATGATCCTCAAGATGGGGTTCCCCGGCTACTTCCTGCTGGTCTGGGACTTCATCCGCCAGGCCCGGGACATGGGCGTGCCCGTGGGCCCCGGCCGCGGCTCCGCCGCCGGCAGCATCGTGGCCTGGTCCATGCGGATCACTGACATCGACCCCATGCAGTACGACCTGCTGTTCGAGCGCTTCCTCAACCCCGAGCGCGTCTCCATGCCCGACGTGGACATCGACTTCTGCCGCGACGGCCGCCAGAAGGTCATCGACTACGTCACCGAGAAGTACGGCCAGGACAAGGTCAGCAA
>JAAXXS010000178.1 GCA_013334395.1 Holophagaceae bacterium
GCGTGCGCATGATCGACTCGGCCCCCCGCAACGGCGCTCACGGCTGCCGCGTGGCCTTCATCCACCCGGCCGAGACCGGCGGGGTGCTCATGGAGCTGAGCCAGGGCGGGGCGCACTGAAGGCCCCCGTGTGCTTCGCTGACCTCGCCCGGCTGGCCCTGGCCTTCCTGGGGGCGGGCGCTCTCGAGGCCCAGGGCTCCGAGGCGGGATTCCTTGAGCGGGACCTCACGCACGGCGGCCACCGCTATCGCTACCAGCTCTACCTTCCCGCCGAGTATCCGACCCGCACGGACTGGCCCGTGATCCTCTACCTGCATGGCGCCGGGGAGCGGGGCGCAGATGGCCTGCGGCCGACCCAGGCGGGACTCGGCGCTGCGATCCGCCGGGCGCCGAAACGCTTCCCCGCCATCGTCGTGTTTCCCCAGGTTCCCCCGGGAACCCAGTGGACTGGGGCTCAGGCGGACATGGCCCTCGCCGCCCTGGACCGGGTCCTGGGCGAATACCGGGTGAATGCGGACAGGGTGTATCTGACGGGCCTCTCCATGGGCGGGCATGGAACCTGGTATCTCGCCTACCGCCACCCCGAGCGCTTCGCCGCCGCGGCGCCCATCTGCGGCTGGACCCGGGACCTGGCCAGCCACGGGTTCATGGAGCCGGTGGTGCCGCCGGAAGCGGGTCCGGCCCTCCCGGCCCTCGCGCGGCGGCTGGCCCGGCTGCCGCTCTGGATCTTCCACGGCGACCAGGACACTGTCGTGCCCGTGGAGGGCTCCCGCGCGGCGGTGGAGGCCCTCAAGGCCGTCTCCGCTGACGTGCGCTACACCGAATACCCGGGCCTCAACCACAACAGCTGGGACGCCACCTACGCCTCCGACGCCTTCGTCACCTGGCTCTTCGCCCAGCGGCGGGCCAGGCGCTGAGAGCGACCATGGCTACATGGTCAGCCCCAGGTAGCCCAGCCACAGGGCCCTTCCGAAGAACACGATGATTGGCGTGGCCAGGGCGAGGAAGCAGCCGAAGGGCAGCATGGTCTGCCCGCTGGAGCGGCGCATGAGCATGAGGGGCACGCCGACCGCCGCACCCAGGCCCGCGCCGAGGAAGAGGATGCCCAGCATCGGCGCCCAGCCCCAGAAGGCGCCCAGCCAGGCGAGCATCTTGAAGTCGCCCATGCCCAGGCCGTCGGTCTTGCGGATGGCCTTGTAGAGCAGGTTCACCAGGGCGGGCACGCCGTAGCCCACGGCCATGCCAAGGAGGCTCTGGGACCAGGTCACGGCGGGCTCAAAGCCATGGTAGGCAGGCGCGGGCTGGAGGCCGTTGTGCCAGGCCAGCGCCTGGAGGAGGTGGTTGCTCCCGGTCCACACCTTGACGAGGGACTCGGGCCACTGGACCTGGGGCAGGGTGAACAGCACGCCGAGGGCCATGAGGGGGAACTGGAGCACGTCCGGCAGGATCATCTCCGTGAAGTCCGTGAAGAACAGCACCAGCAGCGCATAGCCGCAGAGGAGGCCCTTGAACCAGATGAGGGTGCCGAAGGGGAAGATCCAGGGGGACACCGCGAAGAGCAGGCCCGCCAGCAGCTCCACCAAGGGGTAGCGCACGGGAATCCGCCAGCCGCAGCTCGCGCACCTGCCCCGGAGCCACAGCCAGCCGAGGAGGGGCACGTTGTGCCAGGGCTTGATCGGCGCCTTGCAGGCGGGGCAGTGGCTGGCCCGCAGGACCACATCGCGCTCGGCGGGCTCCTCCTGGGGCAGGCGGTGGATCAGCACATTCCCGAAGGAACCGAGGATCAGGCCGAAGGGGGCCAGCAGCAGAGAGAGCAGCCAGGGGGGCAGGTCCAGAAGGGGCATGCGACTACGATACCGGGGACCTAGACCCTGTTTCCGGCAATATTAGGAAGTCACCCCGGAGCCCTCATGATCCGTTCCCTGCTAGCCGCCCTCATGCTGGCCCTGGCCCTCCCGGCCCTCGCCCAGGCCTCGGCGCCTCCGGCCGCACCGGCACCTGCGGCCAAGCCCCGGGTCCAGCTGATGACCAGCTATGGCGCCATCGTGGTCGAGCTGGAGCAGGGGCTGGCGCCCAAGACCGTGGCGAACTTCCTGGGCTACGTGCAGCGCGGTCACTACGCCGGCACCATCTTCCACCGCGTCATCAACGGTTTCATGATCCAGGGCGGGGGGCTGCTGGAGAACATGGAGGAGAAACCCACCGGGGAGGCTGTCCTCAATGAGGCCCCCCAGACCTTCAAGGGCGGCCTGAAGAACACCCGGGGGACCATCGCCATGGCCCGCACGGCGCTGCCCCACAGCGCCATGGCCCAGTTCTACATCAACCTGGTGGACAACGTCGCCCTGGACCACCGGGACATGTCCACGGAAGGCTATGGCTACTGCGCTTTCGGCCGGGTGGTCGAAGGCCTGGACGTGGTGGACCGCATCGCCCGGGTCAAGACCGAGTGGCGCCGGGGCATGGGGGACGTCCCCCAGTTCGCCGTGCGCCTCAAAGAAGCCACGTTGCTACCCGTCAAGTAGAAGTCATCAGGGGTTGATGACCTTGATGGAGGGGCCCGGGCCCTGGGGGCGCTGGCGGTCCTTGGGGATGAAGATGGCGTTCAGCAGGGACGCCACGAGGCTGGTGACCAGGGCGCCGAAGAAGCCCGGCCAGAAGCCGCTGACGGTGAAGCCCAGGCCCAGGCGGACCGAGAGGGTGCCCGCCAGCCAGAAGACCAGGCCGTTGATGACGAGGCTGAAGCAGCCGAGCGAGCAGGCCACGGGCACGAAGGCCAGGAACTTCAGCAGGGAACCCACGGTGGTGTTGAGGGCGCCCAGCAGCACGGCCACGACCAGCAACTCCAGGAAGGACCCGTGGCCCAGGCCCGGCACCACGGCGGAGGCCACCAGCAAGCCGATGGCGGAGAAGAGGAAACGCAGCAGCACGCTCATGTGGGCATCCCGTCCTTCTCGTTGGCCTGGGTGACGATGCTGCCAGGCGGCACGCTGCGGGTGAGCCAGACGTTGCCGCCGATGGCCGAGCCCTTGCCGAGGGTGATGCGGCCCAGGATGGTGGCGTTGGAGTAGATGATCACGTCGTCCTCCACCACGGGGTGGCGGGGCACGCCCTTGATGGGATTGCCCTCCGCATCCAGGGGGAAGCTCTTGGCGCCCAGGGTGACGCCCTGGTAGATGCGGACGTTGCGGCCGATGACGCAGGTCTCGCCGATGACGACGCCGGTGCCGTGGTCGATGAAGAAGCGCTCGCCGATCTGCGCCCCGGGGTGGATGTCGATGCCGGTGACGCTGTGGGCGTGCTCGGTGATCATGCGGGGCAGCAGGGGCACGCCCAGGTCGAGGAGCTCGTGGGCCAGGCGCTGGCTGGTGACGGCCAGCAGGCCCGGGTAGCAGAAGAGGACCTCGTCGGGGCTGGTGGCCGCGGGATCGCCCTCAAAGCCCGCCTGGACGTCTGTCGCGAGCAGGTGGCGCACCTTCGGGAGGCGGGTGAGGAAGGCGCTGGCCAGGGCCAGGGCCCGGGTCTCGCAGCCTTCGCAGGCGGGGTCCGCGGCCATGAGGCCCCGCTGGATCTGGACCCGGAGGCTGTGCAACACCCGGTCCATGCGGGCGCCCAGGTGGTAGCGCAGGGTCTCGCCCTTCAGCTCCGAGGGGCCGAAGTAGCCGGGGAAGAGCAGGGCGCGCAGGTCTTCCACCAGGTCGGCCAGCGCCGCGCGCGACGGGAACTCCCGCCGACCCAGGGGCATCTCCGTGAGGGCGGTGGAGGCTTGCGCCAGGGCCTCGATGATGGCGGGAAGGTCGATGCTGGGGTCGGAAGAGGGCTCAGCGGACATGGGTGCTCCGGCATCGGGTCCCGGGGGCGCTTGTCCCGGTGGAATCAGGATGGCGCAGGTGGCAAGGTCCGGGAACCAGGGATTCCATGGCTCAGTAGGTCCAGCTCAGGGAACAGCCGGTCTCCCGGGCCAGCCGCTCGGCCAGGTCGGGGTCGTGCTTCAGCCGCAGGTCCGAGTTGGCCCGCACCCGCGCCACCAGGCCCTCTTTGGACCGGTACTCGAAGGTCACGGGGATCTCGCCCCGGTGCTCGGCCAGGAGGGTGGCCATGCGGGGCGGGCACTCGCCCGGGGGCAGGCGCACCACGGCGCCGGTGAAGCCCATGCCCTGGAAGGACTCCAGCGGCTCGATCTGGGTGGCGAAGAGCTTCACCACGGTCTGCTCCTCTTCCTCCTCGGTCTCGCTGCTGTTGCCGTTGCCCTGGAGGACCTCCACACGCAGCTCGCCGGTGATGCGCAGCATGGCCTCGGGCACGGCCAGGTGGTGGTATTGGGCATAGGGTCGCTTGCCGGGTTTCTTGGTGACGGGATCCCACTTGCTGGCCATGAGCAGCACTTCCATCTTGCCCGTGGGGTCCTCCACCTGGAGGATGGCCCAGGGCTCCCCCTTCTGGTTGGTCTTGAAGGCAACGGTGCTCACCATGGCGCCCAGGCTGACTTCGGCCCGGTCCCGGAGGCGGCCCGAGGTGGCGTCCTCCTGGATCTTCGCGAGGTTGCCATGGGTGTGCACCTGGATGGCGTCCGCGAATTCCTCCAGGGGGTGCCCACTGACGAAGAGGCCCAGCACCTCGCGCTCCGCGGCTAGCCGGGTCTTGCGGTCCCAGGGCTCGATGTTCTCGGGCACGCGCCAGTCCTCGCTGAGGCTGGCCAGCTCCGCGTCATCGAAGAGGCTGGTCATGCCCGTGTCCCCGCCCCCACGGGCCGCGGCGGCCACGGCGTCGGGCAGGCCCAGCAGCAGCGCGGCCCGGTTGGGCTCCAGGCTGTCGAAGGCCCCGGCCTTGATGAGGGACTCCCAGACCTTCCGGTTGGCCTTCTGCAGGTCCGTGCTCTTCAGGGCGTGGAACAGGTCCTTGAAGGACCCCTCCGCCTGGCGGGCCTCCAGGATGGCCTGCAGCGCGGCGTCCCCAAGTCCTTTCACCGCGGCAAAGCCGAACCGGATTTGCCGGTCCCCCGTCGCCGTGAAATCGAGCGCCGATTCGTTGATGTCTGGTCCCATGACCTCGATGTCCCGCTCGCGGCAGTTCTGCACGTACTTGGCCACGTCGTCGGTCCGTCCCGACTTCGTCGAGAGCAGGCCCGCCATGAACTCCACCGGGAAGTTGGCCTTCAGGTAGGCGGTCTCGTAGGCCACCATGGCGTAGGCGGCGCTGTGGCTCTTGTTGAAGCCGTAGCCCGCGA
>JAAXXS010000179.1 GCA_013334395.1 Holophagaceae bacterium
GCCCGAAGGCCCTCGCCCGCCCCGCCCGGAAGGGTCCCGGCCGCCCCGCCCGGAGGGACCCCGGCCACCTCGCCCCGAAGGGTCGCGTCCGCCTCGGCCTGAAGGCTCCCGCCCGCCCCGGCCCGAAGGTGCTCGCCCCCCCCGATCCCAGGAAGCCCGGCCGCCCCGCCCCGAGCGTGAAGCCATCCCGGCCCTGCCCTCGGGCCCGGTGCTGCCGGCCTCCAGCGACTCCATCTCCGAGCTGATGGCCCGGTTCAACAAGGGACACCGCTGATGCTCCGTGCGTGGAAGCTCCTCGCGCCCGCGGCGCTGCTGCTGGCCCTCGCCTGCCAGCCCCGCACCGCGGAGCCGGTCTTCGCGCCCTGGGAGGAGGGTCTCACCCTCGCCTTCGAGGATCCCTCCCAGCCCCAGCCCCAGCGCTTCAGCAACCGCCTGCAGGTGCGCGTGGCCAAGTCTTCCCTGGCCCCCGGCACCGCCCGGCAGGTGCAGCTTGACCTGGCCAGCGTCCGGGGCCAGCTGAGCCTCTTCCTGCGCCAGCAGGACGGCGGCGTCGCTCTGGTGGCTGGAGACGGCCGGGCGCTGGGCCAGCTGCTGCCCCCGGGCTTTCCCGCCACCGCCACCTGGAGCGAGCGTGGCGTCGAATACCGCGTCATCGGCCGAGCGGCCTGGTCCGGTGCCGCGATCCTGCCCGCCACCGCCGATCCCATCGGTGTCTGGGTGGAAGCCCGCCTGCCCGATGGCGCCCGCCGCCGCACCCTCTTCCTCCCGAACCACGGAGAGGTGGAAGTCCAGGAGCTGCGCGGCACCGACTGGATCACCGTGAACCGCCTGGTGTCCCGGGGCTTCACGGATCTGCCTGTCCTCAAGCACCCCTGACCGCGCCTCGCCCGGAGCCGACATGGCCGAACCGACCACCGCCGAAGACCTTGAGCTGACCCTTCCCCCGGGCGCGGAGAAGGGCATGGTCCGGGACAACCTGGAGGTGATCTGCTTCGCCATGGTGCTGATCCTGTTCTTCAAGGCCTTCGTGGGCCAGCAGTTCAAGATCCCGTCCGCCTCCATGCGCAACACGCTCATGATCGGGGACCACCTGCTGGCCAACAAGTTCATCTACGCCCAGCCCCAGTGGGCCTGGGAGGAAGCCCTCTTCCCCATGCGCGGCGTGCGGCGCGGCGACATCATCGTCTTCCGCTACCCCATCGACCGCGACCAGGACTACGTGAAGCGCTGCGTGGCGCTGCCGGGCGACACGGTGGAGATGCGCGAGAAGCGGCTCTACGTGAACGGCAAGCAGGCCACCGGCGCCTTCGAACACCAGTTCGGACGCGGCGCCGAGGGACCGGTGCCGGGCCCCTGGCCGCCCACGCGCTTTGCGGGCGAGGCCGAGCGGCCCCAGGGCCTCTGGCGCCACGCGGACCCCGAGGTGCTCTCGCTGCACACCCGCAACCAGATGCAGGGCATGAACAGCCTCATCCAGGACGGCTTCAAGGACCGGCTGGGTCCCGTCACGGTTCCCCCGGGCCATGTCTTCGCCATGGGTGACAACCGCGACAACAGCATGGACAGCCGCTACTGGGGCTTCCTGCCCGTGGACCACCTGCGGGGCCGTCCCTTCATCGTCTGGTGGAGCTTCCGCGAGGGCGCCACCGACAACGACAACGGCCACGTGCCCGAAGGCCCCGGCGATGTGGCGGGCGACTTCGTCGATGCCGCCCGCCACTTCTTCACCCGCACCCGCTGGGACCGCACCGGGACCATCCCCGAATAGGGAGCCCTCTTGAAGATCGTTCTCCTGCTCCTCCTGGCCGCCCTGCCCCTGGGGGCCTGGGGGGACCAGGGGCACCGGGCGGTGACGACGCTGTCGCTCACGGCGCTGCCGCAGGGGCCCCGGGCCTGGTTCGCGGGCCAGGAAGCCTCCATGGCGGGCCACGCCTCGGACCCGGACCACTGGAAGTCCGATCCCAAGGAACGCCCCCGCCACTACATGAACCTGGAGGCCTACGGCGGCCCCGGGGACCTGCCCCGAACCCAGGAAGCCGCGCGGGAGCAGGCTGGCGGCAACTTCACCCGCAAGGGCGTGGTGCCCTGGATCATCCAGGACCGCTGGCGGGACCTGGTGGCGGCCTTCCAGACCGGAGATCCCGCCAAGGTGGCCGAGGCGGCGGCGATCGTGGGCCACTACCTCGCCGACGCCCACGTGCCCCTGCACACCTCCCTGGATCACGATGGCAAGACCACGGACCAGCGGGGCGTCCACAGCCGCTGGGAGAGCGGCCTCATGGGTCGGCTTCAGGGCCTGGACGCGCTGCCCATCCCGATGGCCAAGCCGGATCCCGACTTCCTCCTGCGCCCATGGGCCTGGCTGGAACAGGCCCACAGCCTGGTGCCGCAGCTGCTGGCCGACGACCTCGCCGCGGACCGCACCACCCCCCGCACCACGCGGGGCAAGGCCCGCGGTCCCGCCTACTGGGCGCTCTTCAAGGAGAGCCAAGGCCCCGTCGTCCGGCAGCAGCTCACCCTCGCCGCCCAGCACCTCGCCGACGCCATCCTCAACGCCTGGATCGCCGCGGGGAAGCCAACCCGGTAGCCAGGGAATCACCGCAAAGAATTTTTAACCACAAAGAACACAAAGAACACAAAAAGGGCGACCTGCCTTTCTTTGTGTCCTTTGTGCTCTTTGTGGTTATTTTTCTTTTCCGCTTTTCTTAGTGGTCTTAGTGGTGAGCCTTTTCTATTCCTGGCACCAGGCAAAACTCACTTGGGGTCTTCCCACCTTTTGCGGTCGAGCCAGACCTGCTCGGTCTTGCCTTTGGGGTCTTTGCCCACCCAGTGCAGCTTGAGCGGCCCGGTGGCGTCCTTCTTGGTGACGCGGACGCCGGGGCCTTCGCCGGTGCGCAGGAGGCGCAGCAGGGCCTCGACGCTGGGCGTCTGGGGGAGGAAGGGCAAGGGCAGGCCCGCGAGGGTGGCGGCGCGCTGATCAAGTTTCTGGCGGGGGGCCAGCAGGTGGTAGCCTGCAGCCCGGTCGCCTTCCAGCAGCACCAGGCGTTCGCCCTGGGCGTGCAGTTCCAGGATGAGGCGACCGCTCTTCAGTTCCATAAGGAGGCTCAGGGTGCCGACGCCTTCGCCATCGGGACCCGAATAGCCCCAGCCGTACATGGCGCGGACGGGCGCGACAACGGGGGCCGCCTCGAGGTGGGCGGGGGCCTGGAAGAGCATCAGTCCTCCTCCTCGTCCTCATCCGGCGCGGTGGATTTCGGGGCGGTCTCCGAGGTCGCCGCATCCCGCTTGGCCGCGGCCTCCTTGGCGATGCGCACGCGCAGCCCGCCCAGGCGTTTCTCGAGCTCGGTCCGCTCCGGGAAGATGAAGGCCAGGGCGCGCTCCCACTGCTCGGCGGCCTCGGCCAGCTTGCCCTGCTTCACCAACACTTCCCCAAGGTGCCGACGGACCTCGGGACTGAAGGGGCTCAGCTCCACGGCCCGCCGGAGGGTGGCCTCCGCTTCGGTGATCCGGCCCAGCTTGAACTGCGCCCAGCCCAGGCTGTCGACCACGTTTCCGTTGTCGGGGGTCGCCTTGGCGCTGGCCTCGATGAGGGAGGCGGCCTCCTCGAGCTGGAGGTCCTGCTCCAGGAGCAGGTAGCCGAGGTTGTTCTGCACCAGGGAGTTGGTGGGTTCCAGGGCCTGGGCCTGCCGCAGCACCGCCAGGGCTTCCGCATGCCGGTCCAGCTGGTCCAGGGCCTGGCTCTGCAGGATGAGGCTGTCCACGCTGCTGGCAGGCACCAGACGGCGGGCCTGCTCCAGGGCCTCCAGGCACTTGTCCCAGCGCTGGAACTCCTGCCATAGCGCGGCCATGCCCTCGAGGTGCAGGTTCTCCACGGCGGTGCGGGACTCCTTCCGGGAGAAGAACCGGTATTCCAGATGCTTCGGCGGCAGCTTGGCCGCCTGCTTGAAGAAGGGCATCAGCGGGAAGCGGGCGACCCCCTCGCGGAGGGCCGCCAGGGCATTCGGCCAGTCGCCCTGGCTGGCGTGGGCCTGCACCTTGAAGACCTGCGCTTCCGCGTCCGTGCGCGGCCGGGGGGGCCGGTTCTGCAGGAAGGTCAGCAGCACCTTGCCCTTGCCCTGGAGCAGCAGGGCCTCGGCGTACAGCATGTGCGAGCCGTCCCCGATCCAGTCAGCTTCGATGGGCTGCGCCACCAGCCCGCGCAGGCGGGCCTCGGCCTCGGCGAAGCGGCCCAGGTTCATGAGGGCCCGGGCGGTGTGGAAGGTGAGGTTCGGACTGCCCTTGATGGCCTCGGCCTTGGCCAGCGTCTCGAGCGCCTCGGCGAACCGCGAGGTCTGCATGCGGATGAGGGACACGTTCTCCCAGAGCCCGGGCTCCTGGGGCAGGTGCCGGGCCAGCAGCAGGAAGCTCTCCTCCGCGTGGGCGAGGTAGCCCAGCTTGATCTGCTCCCGGGCCAGCTCCTCCAGCAGCCGCAGGTTCCGGTCCTCGGCGCCGCGCGCGTTGAGGGCCAGCAGGGCTTCCCGCTTGCCTTCATAGTTCTGGGTGGCCCGCGCGTGGATCAGGGCCCGCTCCCAGGCGGGGGTGAACCCAGGCCGCATGCGGCCCAGGTGCAGCCAGGCCTTCAGGGCCCCATCACCGTCCTTCAGCTGCTCGGAGACCTCGCCCAGGCGCGCCCACAGCTCGGGATCCTGAGGCAGGCGCTGGGCTGCGGTGCGCAGCTCCTTCGCGGCCTGGGGAGCCACGGAGGGGTCCTTCTGCAGCCGCTGGTACAGCAGCAGCGCCAGGTGAGCCTGGGCCTCGGCGTTCTGGGGGGCAAGCTCCACCGCCAGCCTGGCGGGGATCAGCGCGGCAATGGGATCATCCGCCTCCTCGAGGGCCTCGGAGAGCCGGAGGTTCGCCTCGGCACTCTCCGGCACCAGGGCAAGCACCCGGCGATAGAGCACCACGGCAGCCTTGGGGTTGTCCCCCCCGCCCCGCAGCTGGAGCGTGCGCGCCTGGAGCATGAGGGCCCGCACGTCCTCGGCAGAGGCGGGGGCCGCCGCCAGGAGCAGGGCGAGTAGAGGAGACCGGAGGTCAGGCACGGGGGAACTCCTGGCGGAGCAGGGAGAGCATGCGGGTGTACGCGGATTCCCAGACCTCGGGCGGCAGCAGGCGCTGGATGGCGGGCTCCCCGGGGCGGGGCAGGATGCAGTAGATCTCGATCACCGAGGCGGTGTCCGCGG
>JAAXXS010000019.1:0-22227 GCA_013334395.1 Holophagaceae bacterium
GCCCGTGCTGCTGATAGCAGCGCAGCACCTTGTTGCCATACTTCGACCGGTCCACGCTGGCCCCCACCACCGCGAAGGAATCCGAAGCGAGAAATGCCTGAATGCGGTCAGTGACGGACGTGGCCATAGAAACTCCCAGAGAGGTTATTAAGCCACAATTGGCCCGCAGAGCCCAAAAGGGAATCCGCCAGGATTCCCTACTTCCCCAATGCCCGGACTGGAACGAACGCCCCCGAACGAACGCCTAACCCAGGCTCTGGATGGCCCGGACTTTCATCTCGCCGCGCAGGGTCTCGACGGCTTCGCAGGCGGCGAGGGCGGCGCTGAGGTTGGTGAGGCAGGGGATCTTCAGGCGCAGGGCCTCCCGGCGAATGGAGCTCTCGTCGAAATAGGCCTCGCGGCCCAGGGGCGTGTTGATGACCCACTGCACCTCGCCGTTCTTGAGGAGATCCACGGCGTTGGGGCGGCCTTCGTTCACCTTGAAGATGCGGCGCACCTTGAGGCCCACGGACTCCAGGGCCTTGGCGGTGCCATCCGTGGCGCAGAGGCCGAAGCCCAGGGCCACCAGCTTCTGGGCCAGCTCCGGCAGGCGCCCCTTGTCCGCGTCGTTCACCGTGAGGAACACCGTCCCCGAGAGCGGCAGCGGAATGCCCGCGGCCAGCAGCGCCTTGGCATAGGCCTCGCCGAAGGTCTCGCCGATGCCCATGACCTCGCCCGTGCTCTTCATCTCCGGGCCCAGCACCGGATCGACGCCCGGGAACTTGGCGAAGGGAAAGACCACGCCCTTGACCGACACCGCCCGGGGCACCCCGTCGGTGATGCCCTGCTGCTTCAGGCTCTGGCCCAGGCCGATGCGGGCGGCGACGCCGGCCCAGTCCACGCCCGTGGCCTTGCTCACGAAGGGCACCGTGCGGCTGGCCCGGGGGTTGGCCTCCAGGCAGTAGGCGACGCCGTCCTTCAGGGCGAACTGCAGGTTCATGAGGCCCCGCACGCCCAGGTCCAGGGCGAGCCGGCGGCTGTAGTCGCGGACGGTCTCGAGGATCGGCTCGGGCACGCCGAGGGCCGGGATCACGGCATAGCTGTCCCCGCTGTGGATGCCCGCCTCCTCGATGTGGGCCAGCAGCCCGGCGATGGCCACGTCCTCGCCGTCGCAGACCACATCGATGTCCAGCTCCAGCGCGCCGTCCAGAAAGCGGTCCAGCAGCACGGGCTGGTCGTCGCTGACCGCCACGGCCTCCCGCATGTACTTCTCCAGGCCCGCGTCGTCGAAGACCACCGCCATGGCGCGCCCGCCCAGCACGAAGCTGGGCCGCACCATCACGGGGTAGGCCAGGTGGTGGGCCACAGCCTTGGCCTGCTCGAAGCTGGTGGCCATGCCCCAGGCCGGAGCCGGGATGCCCAGGCGCTTGAGGGCCGTGCCGAAGCGCTCGCGGTCCTCGGCGTCGAGGATGGCATGGAGCGGCGTGCCCAGCAGCGGCACCCCGGCCGCGTGCAGGGGCGAGGCGAGCTTCAGCGGCGTCTGGCCGCCGAACTGGGCGAAGACACCCAGCAGCTGGCCGCCACTGCCCTCCCGGTCCACCACGGCCTTCACGTGTTCGTAGGTGAGCGGCTCAAAGTAGAGGCGGTCCGAGGTGTCGAAGTCCGTGCTCACGGTCTCGGGGTTGCAGTTGATGAGGATCGCCTCGACCCCGCTGGCCCGGATGGCCTCCACCGCCTGCACGCAGCAGCAGTCGAACTCGACCCCCTGGCCGATGCGGTTGGGGCCGCTGCCCAGGACGATGGCCTTGGGCCGGTCCGTGGGCACGGCCTCCAGCGGCAGGGAGCCGAAGGAGTCCTCCCAGGTGCCGTAGAGGTAGGGCGTCTCCGCCTTGAACTCGCCGGCGCAGGTGTCCACCCGCTTGTAGGTGGGCCGCAGGCCCAGCTGCTCGCGGCGCTCGGCGACCTCGGCCTCGGTGCCCGAACAGAACACGGCGATCTGGCCATCGCCGAACCCGGCGCGCTTGGCCTTCTCCAGCAGGTCCATGGGCAGCCGGTCCACGGGGAAGCTGCGCAGCCGCCCCTCCATCACCACGATCTCCTCGATCTCCCGCAGGAACCACGGCGTGATCCGCGTGAGGCGGTGCAGCTCCTCGACGCTGTGGCCCGCCTTCAGCGCGTGGTAGACCCAGAACAGGCGCTGGGGCCCGGGGGTAATCAGGTGCTCCTTGAGGCGGCCCAGATCCAGCTTGCCCTCCAGGGCGCCGGACAGGCCCAGGTGGCCCTCCTCCAGCGAGCGGACCGCCTTCTGCAGGGCCTCCTGGAAGCTGCGCCCCAGACTCATGACCTCGCCCACGCTCTTCATCTGCGTCCCGAGCACCTTGTCGGCCTGGGGGAACTTCTCGAAGGTGAAGCGCGGGATCTTCACCACGATGTAGTCCAGCACCGGCTCGAAGGCCGCCTTGGTCATGTGGGTGATGGCGTTGGGCAGCTCCCACAGGCGATAGCCCAGGGCCAGCTTGGTGGCCACCCAGGCGATGGGGAAGCCCGTGGCCTTGGAGGCCAGCGCGGAGCTGCGGCTCACGCGGGGGTTCATCTCGATGACGATGATGCGGCTGGTCTCGGGCTCCAGCGCGAACTGGATGTTCGAGCCGCCCGTCTCCACGCCCACGGCGCGGATGATGGCCAGAGAGGCGTCCCGCATGCGCTGGTACTCGGGATCCGTCAGGGTCAGCGCCGGGGCCACGGTGATGCTGTCGCCGGTGTGGACGCCCATGGGATCGAAGTTCTCGATGGAGCAGATGACCTCGACGTTGTCGTCCAGGTCGCGCACCACCTCCAGCTCGAACTCCTTCCAGCCCAGGATGCTCTCCTCGATGAGCACCTGCTTGGTGGGGCTCAGGTCCAGGCCCCGGGCCACGATGGTCTCGAACTCGTCCACGTTGTAGGCGATGCCGCCGCCGCTGCCGCCCAGGGTGAAGCTGGGCCGGAGGATGGCCGGGAAGCCCGTGAGCTTGAGCAGGTCCCGGGCCTCGCCCATGTTGTGCGCGAAGCCGCCGCGGCAGGTCTCCAGGCCCAGGCCGTCCATGAGGGCCTTGAACAGCTGCCGGTCTTCGCCGCGCTTGATGGCCTCGGGCTGGGCGCCGATGAGGCACACGCCGGTGCGCTCCAGCAGCCCGCTCTCGTGGGCCTCCATGGCCAGGTTCAGCGCCGTCTGCCCGCCCACCGTGGGCAGGATGGCGTCGGGCTGCTCGGCCTCGAGGATCTTCTCCAGCACAGACAGGGTCAGGGGCTCGATGTAGGTGGCGTCGGCCCGGCCCGGATCCGTCATGATCGAGGCCGGGTTCGAGTTGAGCAGCACCGTGCGGATGCCCTCCTCCCGCAGCGCCTTCAGGGCCTGGGTCCCCGAGTAGTCGAACTCACAGGCCTGCCCGATCTGGATCGGTCCCGACCCCAGCACCAGCACACACTTCAGATCCGTTCGCTTAGGCATGATTTTTCCCTCCCATGAGGCGGACGAAGCGCTGGAAGGCGGGGTGGGCGTCGTGGGGGCCGGGGCTGGCTTCGGGGTGGTGCTGGAGGGAGAACACGGGCAACTTGGTGTGCCGCAGGCCTTCGATGGTCCCGTCGCTCAGGTGGCGGTGGGTGACTTCGATCTCCGGGGGCAGGCTGGCCTCGTCCACCGCGAAGCCGTGGTTCTGGGCCGTGATTTCGATGCGCCCGGTCATGAGGTCGTGGACCGGCTGGTTGGCGCCCCGGTGGCCGAACTTCAGCTTGAAGGTGCGGCCCCCGAAGGCCTGGCCCAGCAGCTGGTGACCCAGGCAGATTCCGAAGATGGGCAGCTTCCCGAGGCAGGCTTCCACTTCCTTCTGCATGCCCGGCAGGGCCGCGGGATCGCCGGGGCCGTTGCTGAGGAAGAGGCCGTCGAAGCGGCGGTCCGTCAGCTCGGTGGCCGGGGTGTCCCAGGGAAAGACCTCCAGGTGCAGGCCCGCGCCCACCAGCTGGTTCAGGATGCTCTGCTTGATGCCCCCATCCAGCACCGCCACCCGGAGCCCGCCGTCGGGATTCAGCTCGTAGCGCTCCTTGCAGCTCACCAGGGGACAGAGGGCCTGGCCGACCATGTCCGGCAGGGCCTTGGCCTTCGTCATGCCCGCATCCAGCCCGCCGTCGGCCTCGGTCCAGATGACCGAGGGCTGGGCGCCCTGGTCCCGGAGGTGCTGGGCCAGGGCCCGGGTATCCAGGTCGCACATCACGGGCACCCGGTGCCGCTTGAGCCAGCCCGGCAGGTCCCCCTCGGCGCGGACGTGGTCCGGCAGGAAGGTGATCCGGCGGCAGAGCAGGCCCGTGGCCCAGGGTCGCGAGCCCTCATTCAGGTCCGCGTGGATGCCGTAGATGCCCTGCTCGGGGAAGGTCATGCAGACCATCTGCCCCGCGAAGCTCGGATCCGTGAGGATCTCCTGGTAGCCCACCATGGAGGTGGTGAAGACCGCCTCGCCCCCGCCACCGAAACCCAACGGCGCCCGCCCCCGGAAGATCGTTCCATCCTTGAGGATCAGGTGCGCTCGCATGTGGCTCCCCAGCTTGGTGGCCCTGCAAATAACCCCGCGCAGGTTGAGGCCAGCGCGGGGTCGTGAGAATGATTCGGGCCTCAGGGACCACCTTGAGTTTATCGGCCCCGGAAACCCAGGATCAGGCTTTTTCTCGCCTGAAGAATAAGCCATACTGCTTCTTTGCCCCCCTCGTAAATCGCGCTGTTTGAGCCACACTGGATGCCATGTGGACCGGTGACGACATTTACTTCATGAAGCTGGCCCTGGAAGAGGCTGAGCGGGCCGACTGGCTGGATGAGGTGCCCGTGGGGGCCGTGCTGGTCTCCGAGGGCGCGCTGCTGGGCCGGGGACACAACCACCCCATCAAGACCAACGACCCCACGGCCCATGCCGAGATCCTGGCCCTGCGCAGCGGCGGAGCCTGGGCCAAGAACTACCGGCTCACGGGCTCCACCCTCTACGTGACGCTGGAGCCCTGCCTCATGTGCTACGGGGCCCTCATCCACGCCCGGGTGGCCCGCGTGGTCTTCGGGGCCTCGGATCCCAAGGTGGGCGTCAGCCGCTGGCTGAACACGCTGGAGGACGCCAACCTGAACCACAAGTTCTCCTTCGAGGGCGGCCTGCTCGAACCCGAGTGCCGCACCCAGATCCAGGCCTTCTTCCAGCGGCGCCGGGGATGATCACGCTCCCGGCCACGCCACCCCCAGACCTCATCCTCCTGGCCATCCAGGCCTTCCTGGCGGGCCTCCTGGTGGCCCTGGCCCTGCTCTCCGTCCTGGCCAACCGGGCCCTGGGCGACCGGGCGCTCAGTTCTACCGGGTATTTCGGCCTGGCCGTCGCCGCGGCCTGGGTGGCCTTCAGCGGGCTCGCGAATGTGCTCCTGCCTGACGTCCTGGATCCCTGGACCCATCGGGCCGCCCTGGTGCTCGGCGCCCTCAGCCTCGCACTCTGGGCCCGGGTCGAGGCGGACCTGCTGGCCGACTCCCCCGCGGCCCGTGGCCTGGCGCCCTTCCAGCGCATGTGGGGCATCACGGCCCTGACCATCGCCCTGCTGGCCCTGGTGCCCTGGGACCCCGCCCACAACCTGGCGGAGCTGGTGCTGGGCCTGCTCGCCCCCACCCTGGCCGGGCTGACGCTCCTGGCCGGCCTCCGGGCCCGGCGGGAGGGGGTGGCCTCGGCCTGGGCCGTCCTGGTGGTGACCCTGGCCCTGCTGGTCTGTTGCATTGCCCTCTGGACCAGATCCGCCGGCTGGCTGGGCAGCGCCGCGAGCCTGGCCATCACCCAGCTGGCCCTCGTGGTGCTGGCCGCGACCCTGGGCTGGGCCATGCTGGATCGCATGACCGCCCTGCGGCGGGCCAGGGATGCCGCCCAGCTTGCGGCCGCCGAGCGGCAGGCCGAGGAGCTGGAAGCCCTGGTGGCCGAGCGGAACGCCGAGCTCTCAACCCGGCTGGGGGAGCTGGACGAGGCCCGCCAGGAGGCCGAGGACGCGAACCGCGGGCTCCAGCAGGCTCTGATTGAGCTGGAGAAGGCAGCCTCCACGGACCGCCTCACGGGCGCCTGGAACCGCCGCCGCTTCGAGGAATCCATCCTGCCCGAGATCGCCCTGGCCCACCGCCTCCGCCGACCCGTGGCCCTGATCATGTTCGACCTGGACCACTTCAAGCGGGTCAACGACACCTACGGCCACGGCGTCGGCGACTCGGTGCTGGTGCACACGGCCCAGATCATCCGCCTGCACCTCCGGGCCTCGGACGCCCTGATCCGCTGGGGCGGGGAGGAGTTCCTGGTGATGGCCCCCGGCACCCGGGAGGACGGGGCGCTGGCCCTGGCGGAGAAGCTCCGCGCCGCCGTGGCCACCTACGCCTTCCCCGGCGCGGGCCCGGTCACCATGAGCCTGGGTGTCTCGGAATATGCGGTCGGGGAAGGCCTCCCGGACTGGATCGAGCGCACTGACCAGGCCCTCTACCTCGCCAAACATCAAGGCCGGAACCGCGTGGTGGCTGCGAGTCCCTCCACGCAGAGACAGGCCGCGGCCCAGCAGGAGCATTCCCTCCTGGAGCTGACCTGGGAGGACAGCTACGCCTGCGGACATCCACTCATCGACAGCCAGCACGAGCGCCTCTTCCGGCTGGCGGAGGCCCTGCTTACAGCGGTCACCAAAGAAGGCCCCATCACCGAGGTGTCCCTCCGCCTGGAGACCCTGCTGGCCCACACCGCCCAGCACTTCCGCGACGAGGAGGCTCTGCTGCGCGAGCTCGACTACCCGGAGCTGGAGACCCACCGGGTCGTCCACACAGCCCTGCTCACCAAGGCCCGCCGCATCCAGCGGGACGTGCTGATGGGGCAGCTCGACTTCGGCCAGCTCATCGCCTTCCTGGCCATGGACCTGGTCAAGGGACACATCCTGGGCGAGGACCGGAACTACTTCGAGCTGTTCGCAGGCAACTGAGGCTCGGACAGCATCCGCACGGCGAAGGTGGCCAGCCAGTGCTCGCCCTCATAGCTGCCGGAGGCCAGGTGGGGCAGGCTCGCCTCGGCGTGCCGCCGCGCGCTCCTGAGCAGGCCGGCGGTCCGGGGGTCGCGGGGGCCCAGGGCTGCGGCGATGCGCCGCAGCGCCCGCGCCCGGCTGAGGTTCAGCCCGTCCAGGTGGACGATCTTGGGGTCCCTCCGATCCGAGACCACCGCCGGTGCCAGACCTTCGGCCAGCCGGGGCAGGAAGGCCTGGAGCCATGGCCGGTAAGCAGATCGTGGTAGCACCCGGGACATGAGGGCCGCTTCTTCCAGACAGGGGGACAGGAAGTCCTCCCCGCCCGGCTCCCAGGCCAGGGGGCCGCGCCGGTCGTGGCCGTAGTAGGCCCGCGCCCGGTCGAGGATGAGCGCTTCCAGCCGCGCGTCCGGCACGGCGCGGGCATAGTCCAGAGCCAGATCCAGGCTGAAGGCCGTGTTCGGATGGACGCCCGTGCGGATGGGGTAGGTCTGCTTGGGCAGGAAGGCCAGGAAGCTGCGGGCCAGCTCGTCCGCCAGCGGCTGCAGCGCCGCGGCCCACCGCGCGGCGGCGGGATCGTCCCAGGTCCGCAGCTCCGCCGCCAGCTTCAGCAGCCAGGCCCAGCCATAGGTGCGCTCGAAGCTGCGGCGGTTGCCCTGGCCCAGGTAAGCCAGCTCCAGGGCGATGCGGCCCGGGGTGAGGTCCTCTTCCAGCGCCGTGCGGATCTCCGCCGCCCGCGCCATGCCCGGGTGCTCCCGCAGCAGCCGCGCCAGCATCCAGTGCCCGTGCACCGACGAGTGCCAGTCGAAGCAGCCGTAGAAGGCCGGGTGCAGCTCGCGAGGACCCTTGACCTCTCCCGCCCCGTTCATCACGTGGTCCAGCTTGTTGGGATACTCCTGGTGCACACACCGGAGGGCCATGGCCGCGAAGCGGTCCGCCGCTGCGTCCGTCAGCGCCAGCGGCACCTCCTGCGCCCCCGCCAGAGAGGCCACCAGGGCCGCGCCCACCAGCATTCCCCTCGTCCAGCCCATGCCAAGCCTCCCTTGGGCTGGATTCTACCGGGCGGTTTGCTAGAATGAGCCTCCCCAGGAGAGATGGCCGAGTGGTTGATGGCACCGCACTCGAAATGCGGAGACGGGGAAACCTGTTCGGGGGTTCGAATCCCTCTCTCTCCGCCAACTGAAGCCGCCATTAGGCGGCTTCTTCGTTGGCGGAGAGAGAGGGATTCGAAGTCACTGAATGGCCGGCAAACGCCAACCTGCCCCATGGGAACGAGCCCAGTATCTGTTTTTATCCCTATCACAGCAGACTGCTGATAATCTGGCGGCCCCTCCCCTAACTTTCAAGCACACTATCTTCCCTAGAGGCTCCAGCTCCACCTTCATGGAGGCGTCAATGGCTCTGAAGAACCTGATGGTCCACCTCTCCCAGAGTGCCCGCACACCGGCGCGGGTCGAGGCGGCGGTTGCGCTGGCCCGCAAGTACGGCGCCCGGCTGGTTGGCGTGTTCGGACAGCTGGCCGAGCCCTCTCGGATCGGCGTCGTCGCCACCTGGCCGCCGGACTCCTATGTCGATGCCCGCGAGGCCAGCAGGGATGCGTTCGCGGCTGCCACCGCCGGCCTGCCCGATGTGGATTGGATGGACGTGAACCGGGGGTCCGAAGCCCTCGTGACCCAGCGCGTGGTGGAGACCGCCCGCTGCTTCGACCTCGTGGTGATGGGCCAGTACCGGGATCCCGCCCTCTCCTTCGCGCCGCCGGATCTCTGCGAGGATGTCGTCCTGAACTCGGGACGCCCCGTCCTGATCATCCCCTACATCCGGACCTACACCGAGATCGGCAAGCGTCCCATGCTCGCGTGGACCAACGCCCGCGAGGCCGCCCGGGCGCTGAACGATGCCCTGCCGCTGATCGAAGGGTGCGAGGAGCTCGTGCTGTTCTCCAGCATCGAAGGGGAGGGCGATCCCCACGTGGAGATCGCCAAGCACCTGGCTGCCCATGGCATCAAGACCCGCTCCCGGATCGAGGTCATGGACGAGCAGCTCGGCGTGATGGACGCCATGCTCAACAACATCAGCGACTCCAGCATCGACCTGCTGGTGATGGGCGCCCACACGCCCACGAAGCGCCCCTTCATGAGCCAGGGCACCGGCACCCGCTTCATCCTCCGCCACATGACCGTGCCGGTGCTCATGTCGCACTGAGCTGGGCGCGATGGGAGTCCAGCTCCCGACCGTCAGCCCGCCTGGAAGGGTTCGAGGGATTTCTGCAACTCCCGCAGGCCGTAGGGCTTGGGGAGCAGTGCGGTGTGCGGGCAGGTGCGCGAAAGATCGAGCGCCTGCTGGTCCGTTCTTCCCGTGGAGATGAGAATCGGCACCTCGGGGAGAAGCTTCCGCAGCCGCGGCAGTGTTTCCGCGCCGCCGAGTCCGGGCATGTTCAGGTCCAGAATGACCACCTCCGGCTGGTAGCCCAGCGTGACCTCCGCCAGGGCTTCCTCGCCGCTCGAGGCGGTCTTGACCTCGTGGCCCAAGCGGTGGATGAGGGTCTCCAGGCTGCTCTGGACCAGCGGATCATCGTCCACCAACAGGATGTTCATGGCACGGACGCGCGCTTCCGGACGCGCGGGAGCCCCCCGTCTCAGAGACTCCGCAGGGGCCTCCGTGGCGGGGAAGCGCAGCGTCACTCGGGTGCCTCTGCCGACCTCACTCTGGAGGGAGAGCTCTCCCCTGTGGGCCTTCACGGTGCTGTAGACCATGGCGAGGCCCAGGCCAGCGCCCTTCCCTTCCTCCTTGGTGGAGAAGAAGGGATCCATCGCCCGCTCCAGGACCGACGGCTCCATCCCGGTCCCCGTATCCTCGACCGTGATTTCGATCCACTGCCGGTCCAGGTTGCGGGTGCGGAAGGTGAGCACACCGCCCAGGGGCATGGCCTCCACGGCGTTCAGACAGAGGTTCTGGAAGGTATGACCCAGGGCGCTGGCCTCCCCCCGCATGGGCCTGAGCTCAGGCTCCAGGTCCAGCACCAGCCACACCTTGGCCAGGGCCACACTCACCCATAGCTCCGCATCCTCCTGCAGGATCGCGTTGACATCAAACTCGCGTTCCTCGGAGGGGCTCTTCCGGGTGTAGGCGAGGAGGCGCCGCACGGTCTTGCTGCCCCGGGCCGCCGCCTTGGCCATGATCTCGAAGGAGCGGTAGCTGCTGCTGCCCTTGGGGTCCAGCTCCAGGTGGACCGAGGCAAGCCCCAGGATGGCCCCCAACACATTATTCATCTCATGGGCAATGCCACTCGCCAGGGTCCCCAGGCTCTGCCATTTCTGCGCCTCTCCCAGCTGGTTCTGCAGCTGCGCCTGTTCCTGCTCAGTCTGTCTCCGGTCCGTGATGAACTCCGTGTACATGACGATGCCGCCGATGGTGCCATCGCCCCGGTTCCACGGCCGGACCTCCCAGCGGAGCCAGTCCGTGGAGCCGTCCGCGTGAAGGTAGGGGTCGCCTTCACTGGACTCCGCCGCGCCGGCCAGGCAGCGCTGGTGGACCTCCTTCCAACGCTGGGGGAGGTCGGGGGAAACCTCGTAGTGGCTGCGCCCAAGGACGGGTTGCCCGGACACCCGGTGGTGCTCCAGCCAGCGGTTGCTGGCCGCGAGGTATCTCATGTCGTTGTCGAACATGGCGATGGCGGCGGGCGCATTCGCCAGGAGCAGGTTCAGCAGCGCCGGAGACTCCTGGGGCGATCCTTCCGTCGGCCCGGGCCCCACCGGACGGTCTGGATATGAGTCGTTCGGGGAGCAGCTGGGGACTGGCATCGAGACTCCCGAAAGGTATCCGATGACTTAAGCCGCGCCCACAATGAGGTCACCCGAGAAGGGCATCGTATCGGGTTCATTCGGCTTGCTAAATACCCATTACTGATAGCTATTGATACCCATTAACCGGTAGGTGCGGCCCTGCCGGTTCGGGCCTGGTTGGCGATTCGGTGGGAGTCGCCCTTCAGGGCCACATTGAGCGGGGGCTTCCAGTTCAGCCCCAGACGCCATTGTTGAGATAATTCTCAATATTGACCTTCGTCACAGGGCGGGTCGCTCCCGGGCGAACTGGACGTAGCCCATGTCCGCCTCGTTGATGTGGTGGGCCAGCCAGTCCGCGGCGAAGTTCGCCATGTGCGCGGCGAAGTCGGCCATGTGCGCGGGGATGGTCAGGTCCTCGTCGACCTTGCGCTGGAGCACCTGGATCTTGGCCACCAGGGCGGCGTGCTCTTCCTGGTGGAAAGCCAGCATGGGATAGGCGAGCTCCCGCATGAAGGCCTCCTCAGTGTCGAAGTGCTCCTTCGTGTAGCGGGCGAGGAAGGCCAGGCTCTCCTTGGCCTCATCCTCCTGGGTGCCCACCTTGAAGGCCTCCTCCATGCGGTTGATGGCCTCGAAGAGGCGCTGGTGCTGGGCATCAATCACCGCGATGCCGGTCGCGTATTCGTCTTTCCATTGGGCCAGGGCCATGTGCACCTCCAGGGGGCCGACCCGTTCTTTTCGGAGCCCTGGCGGAAAACAATGACGATCGGTGCACTAGCCCAGCACCCGCTCCAGCACGGACTCCAGAATCTGCAGGCTGAAGGGCTTCTGGATGAAGGCTGCGGGCCGCAGTGCCTGCTTGGAGTCGATGGCCTCCTGCTCGCTGTAGCCGCTGATCAGGATGACTTTCACTTCCGGGTCGAGGTTCCGCATCTGGAGGAAGGCCTCCCGCCCGTCCAGGCGCGGCATGGTCAGGTCCATGAGCACCAGGGCGAACTCCCCGGGCTGGAACAGCTCCACGGCCTCGAGGCCGTCCTGGGCGGACACCACTTCGAAGCCCAGGTGCTCGAGGATGTCCCGGAAGCTGAGCCGCAGGTCCGCCTCGTCATCCGCCAGCAGCACCTTGCCCTGGAAGCGGCCCATCCGCTTCGTCGGGACGGTGCCGCCAACGGCGGGAAGACCTGCCCGGCTGGCCGGGAAATGCACCTGGAAGTCGCTGCCCTGGCCCGCCTCGGAGCGGATCTCGATGGCGGCCCCGTGGCCGCGGAGGATGCCCAGCATGGCCGAGAGGCCCAGGCCGCGGCCCGAGCTCTTGGTGCTGAAGAAGGGATCGAAGATGCGGGCCAGCACCCCCGGCTCCATGCCGCAGCCGGTATCGGCGACGCGGAGCGTGACGTAGTCCCCGGGCTCCACCGGCTGGCCCGAGAAGACGGTCTGCGTTTCCGGACCCTCGATCCGGCGCAGGCTGGTCTCGATGGTGATGGCGCCGCTGTCCTCGCCGATGGCTTCCGAGGCGTTGGTGACCAGGTTCATGACCACCTGCTGCACCTGCGCCGGATCAGCTTCGATGACCGGCAGGCTGGAGGCCAGGTTGTAGTCCAGGCGCACCTTCTTGGAGATGGACACCGTCAGCAGGTTGGTGATCTCCGCGACCAGGTGGTTCAGAGACAGGGGCTCCACCACGAAGCGGCCCTTGCCCGAGTAGGCCAGCATCTGGCGGGTGAGCCCCGCCGCCTTGCGGATGGTGTCATCCAGGTGCTCCAGGTAGGGCCCCGAGGCCGCCCCCGGCGCCAGGTTCATCTGGGCCAGGTTCAGGTTGCCCTGCATGGCGCTGAGCAGGTTGTTGAAGTCGTGGGCGATGCCCCCGGCCAGCACCCCGAGGCTCTCCAGCTTCTGGGACTGGCGCATGGCGGCCTCATTGCGCCGCCGCTCGGAGAGATCCGTGAACATGGCCAGGCACTGGTCGCCGATGAGGGCCGCCTGGACCTCCAGGGGCAGCCTCCGGCCATCCTTGCAGACCACCACGTATTCCGTGGGGGGCACGAACGCCCCCTGGGCGGTGGGCTGCGCCGAGACCTGGCGCCACTGGAGCAGCGCGAGCGCCTGCTGCTCAGGCTCGGGGCAGACCTTCTCCCAGCAGGCGCCAAGGTCCGGCAGGTCTTTCTCCGAATACCCCAGGGTCTCCACGAAGCTCCGGTTGACGTAGTCCAGCCGGCCGTCCAGGTTCGCCACGCAGAGGGGGATCGGCGCGTTCATCACCAGGGACCGGAAGCGGTCCTCGCTGGCCCCCAGGGCCACCAGGGAGGCGCCGAGGCGTTCCCGCTCGCGGTGGTAGGCCGACAGGACCACCCAGAGGATCAGGACGCAGACGAGGGTGCTGAGCATGAAGCCCGTGACCAGGTCCAGCAGCCGGGCCTCGGGATTCGGGAAAGGCCACACCCACTCCGGGCGCAGGCGCTCGACCGTCAGCAGCGCCACCCAGTTGGCCAGATCCAGCGCCAGCAGCCACCAGCGGGTGCTGCCCTTGAAGAAGATCACGAGATACATCGCGGCTGCGAAGAAGAACATGCCGACGCTGCCATGGGAGCCCGCGTTGCCGAACCAGATCAGGTCCAGGTTTCCCACGTGGATGAAGAACAGCAGCTTCATGCCGTAATAGCCCTGGAAGGTGGCCCGGTAGAGCCCCAGAGCCAGCAGGCCGAAGCCGCAGACCGACAGGTTCACGAAGGCCGGAAGCCGCTGCGGGTAGTTGAGGGGCACCACCACCAGGATGGCCAGCAGCCCCGTCACCAGGGTGAGCCCCCGGAACAGCCGCTGTTCGATGGTGGACGACTCGTCCTGGAAGGCCCGGACCAGCGGCGCGCCCAGGCGACCCAGCCCGGCTCGGAGGGCGGCACCAAGATCGACGGGGCGAAGGTTCACACGGGACTCGGAGCACGGCCCCCAGACTTCCGGCGGCGGAATAATCATCGGACCACGGGGTGGGGTGCCCTGAAAAGAGGCGAACCTGCCCAAATCGTTCCGGGTATCCCCGGGGACCCTCGCCAATCGCGTCATCCTGGACCAGGAGGGGACCATGCGCTTCATCTTCGAGCAGCTCCGCCTGGGCGGTGACCGCAACTTCGGCTACCTGCTGGGCGACCGCGAGGCCGGTGAGGGCCTGCTGGTGGATCCGTCCTACGATCCCGGTGCCGCCGTGGCCCGCGCCGAGGCCCAGGGCCTCCGGATCACCGCGATCCTGAACACCCATGGTCACCAGGACCACGCCAACGGCAACGCCGAGGCGAAGGCCCTGACGGGTGCGCCGGTCCTGGGCGGTCCCGGCCACCCGGGCCCCCTGGATCACATCCTGGCGGACGGCGCCCGCCTGCCCTTCGGCGCCTACCACCTGAAGGTCTGGCGGGTGCCCGGCCACTGCCCGGACCATCTGGCGTTCCTGGTGGAGGAAGAGGGCGTCGCCCTCACGGGGGACCTGCTCTTCGTGGGCAAGGTCGGTGGGACCGGCAGCGACGCCGACGCCCGCACCGAGTGGGACAGCCTCCAGCGCCTGCTGCGGGACTGGCCCCCGGAGACCACGGTCTGGCCCGGCCACGACTACGGCGCCCGGGCCAGTTCCACCCTGGCCCTGGAGCGGCGCGGCAACCCCTTCCTGCTGTGCCCGGATGTGCACGCCTTCATCCACCTCAAGGCCGACTGGCCCGCCTTCAAGGCCCGACACGGCCTCCGCTGAAGTGACCGAGGTCACGCCTCGCCGCCAGGGACCCCCGTACCCTGGAGGGTCCGCCGGGCCTGTGTCCCGGCGCGCATGGAGGTCCCGTGAACGCGCTGCTCGATACCCTCGAACCCAAGGCCATCTGGTCCTATTTCCTGGAGCTCTCCAAGATCCCCCGCGGATCCAAGCAGGAGGCGGAAGCCGCTGCGTGGGTGGCCGACCAGGCCAAGGCTCTGGGCTGCGAGGTCGAGCGCGACGCGGTGGGCAACGTCATCATCCGGAAGCAGGCCAGCCCCGGGAAGGAGGGCAGCCCCACGGTCTGCCTCCAGGCCCACGTGGACATGGTCTGCGAGAAGAATGAAGGCACCGTCCACGACTTCACCAAGGATCCCCTCCAGGTCTACCAGGACGGCGACCTTCTGCGGGCCCGGGGCACCACCCTCGGCGCCGACAACGGCATCGGCGTTGCCGCCGCCCTGGCAGTCCTGGCCAGCAAGGACATGGCCCACGGCCCCATCGAGGTGCTCATCACCATCGACGAGGAGACTGGCCTCACCGGCGCCAACGGCCTGCAGCCGGGCCGCCTCAACGCCAAGTTCCTCATCAACCTCGACAGCGAGGAAGAGGGCTACCTGACCATCGGCTGCGCCGGCGGCGTGGACACCATCGTCACCCGCAAGCTCGCCCACGCCGCGCCCGCCGCCGGCGCCAAGCCCTTCCGCCTGAAGGTCTTTGGCCTCAAGGGCGGCCACTCCGGCATCGACATCAACGCCGGCCGGGGCAACGGCATCCGCATCCTCGCCCAGGTCCTCGGCGCGCTCCGCTCCGAGTTCGCCGTCGGCCTCGCCGCCATCAAGGGCGGCAACAAGCGCAACGCCATCCCCCGCGAGGCCTCGGCCCAGATCTTCCTGGATCCCGCCCAGGAACCGGCCTTCCGTGCCGCCCTGGCCAGCCACCAGGCCCACTGGAGCGCCGCCCTCGGCGCCTTCGATCCCGGCCTGCAGCTGGGCCTGGAGCCCGGCGACGCGACCCAGGTCCTGGCCGCCGCGGACGCCGATGCCCTTCTCAAGCTGCTGCTGGCCCTGCCCCACGGCGTCGAGGCCATGAGCCCCGACATCAAGGGCCTGGTCCAGACCTCCACCAACATGGGCGTCATCGACACCCGCGCGGACGAGGTCGAGGTGAACCTGCTCACCCGCAGCTCCATCGACGCCTCCAAGATCGCGCTCTCCCAGCGCATCGCCGCCACCTGCGCCCTCGGCGGCTTCGAGGCCCACACCACCGGAGGCTACCCCGGCTGGAAGCCCGAGCCCAACGCCTCCCTGGTGCAGATCGTCAGCAAGACCAACGAGCGGCTCTTCGGCAAGCCCCTGGTCATCATGGCCATCCACGCGGGCCTGGAGTGCGGCCTCATCGGCGAGAAGTACACCAGCATGGAGATGGTCTCCATCGGCCCCAACATGTGGGACGTGCACACCCCCGACGAGCACGTGAGCATCTCCTCCGTCGCCAACTTCTGGAAGCTGCTCACCGGCGTCCTCGAGTCCGTGTAGCTCCGGTTAACGGCCCTTGGCGCAAGCCCGGGGCCGTGATAACCTTTTCGATTGCCGCGTCCGCGCGGAAGCCATGGAGAGTTGTCCGAGTGGTTTAAGGAGCACGCCTGGAAAGTGTGTGTAGGTCAAAAGCTTACCGAGGGTTCGAATCCCTCACTCTCCGCCAACTGAAGCCGCCCCCGGGCGGCTTCTTTTGTTGGCGGAGAGTGAGGGATTCGAAGTCACTGAATTGCTGGCAGGTAGGCGCCCCTGGAGACAGCCCGGGGGGCTGTCGGAACCGGGACAGAAATCCGAGTGGGTATCTGACTCGGACCTCCGGTCCTCGCCCTTCGGGCGGCAATCCGCTGCGCGGATTCCGTCCTATCCTTCCTCCGCTCCGCTCCGCTGCGGTCGGATGGTCGCGCGGTCGCAGGCCTTCGCCATGGACCGCTTAGTCGTAATTTTCATAGTGTGTCATTGAAATATTTATTTGCATCAATGGATTGTCAACCTATGTTGGGGTCTCAGGCCTTCTGCGGGTTCCGTGTCCAGCCTTACCGCAGCCCAATCAAGAATCAGGAGCAACGACCATGCGGATAGCCAAAGACGATGTGGACATCAGGATGGAGATCCCAGGTGCCGTCATTCGCCAGCGAACCGAGTTTGGAGACGCGACGGGATTAGGCAAGATCAGCGGTGAGTACTTCAGTCTCTCGGCGGGGGTAGATACTACCCCTCTGTTCCAGGGACTGGATGGCGATTTATGCCAGTGCCCCCACTGGGGCTTTGTGGTGCGTGGCCAGCTCACCACGACTGACGCGAGCGGAGCGCAGGAGACCGTCCACGCAAACGACCTGTTTTACTGGCCACCGGGGCACAACGTGAAGGTCGAGGCAGACGCCGAGATCGTCATGTTCAGTCCTCAGCGTGAGCACAGCCATGTCATCAACCACATGATCAAGAAGGTAAAGGGCTAAACCAGGAAGCCCCCAACCAGACCCTACCGACTCGAAGCCCCTGCACCCAGACCGGTCGCGGCCAGCTTCCCGCCCACCAGTCTCCCGCGCAGCACGGCGCCTTCCAGGGTCAGGGCGCCTGAGCTGCCGCTTCGGTAGAACAGGACCGCGCCCGCGAAGCCCGGCCGGGCCACGGCGGACTCACCTTGGACGCGGACGGCAGCAAGGAGCTGGGCCTCGTCCGTCGCGAGGAGGCCACGCGAACCCAGCGACTCCCGCAGCGCGGCCCAGTCCCCGGGCGGGGCCGGCCAGGGTACCGCCAGCAGGCCGGTGGCATCCAACTCGGCGAGGCCACGCAGGTGGGCGAGGTCACCCACCTCGATGAGGGACGGCTCCCGGCGCCGTGGGGAGTCCCCCGAGAAGGCGCCGGGCACCAGGAAGGCCAGGTCCGCGAGGAACGGCGGCAGCGCGCGCCCTCCAACCAGACGGACGTTCCGGACCACCAGCGTGGTGAGCACGTCCCGCTCGTTCTGGGGTATCTGCGGGTAGGCCTCGGCGCGGACCGCCTCGAGGGAGCCGTCGGCAAGGGCCGCGAGAGAACCGGCCAGGGCCACGAAGTTCAGCCGGACGAGGCGCTCCGCCTCCTCCGCACCAGCCCAGCCCCCGGTCTCGATGAGCAGGGTGGACGTGCCCCAGCGAGTCATGGAGTCGCCGAAGGCGCGAGCCGTGTAGTCCATGTCGTAGCGGGCCACGCGGCCCGGGGCGAGGGGCTCCACCAGCTCCCGCACCCGCACCGCCAGCTGCTTGGTCCGGCGGGTACCAGGGGTCTCCGTCAGGGCCTCGTCGCCGGGCACCGACAGCAGCGCGATGGCCACTTGGTCGCCCGTGAGCCCGGCCCGCAGGTTGGGGTTCTGGTTGTGGAGGTTGTAGCCGAGCACCGGCTGCACCCGGTCCCGCAGGGCCTTCAGGAAGCGGCCCTCGGGCGAGGCCAGTCGCTGGGCATCGCGGTTGATGTCGATCTCCTGGGCGTTCCGGCGCTGGGTGCGCTCGGCCCCGTCCGGGTTGAGCATCGGGATGATCCAGAGGGTCAGCTTCGACAGCACCTGCTGGACCGCCGGATCGGTGGGGCTGGCGCCAAGCCAGTTGAGAAGATCCAGGAGCGCGGCCGTGGCGGTGGGCTCGTCCCCGTGCATCTGGGACCAGAGGAGCACTCCCGTGGGGCCGTGGCCCAGGCGCAGGGCCGGGATCTTCCGCCCCTCGGTGGAGACGCCCTCTTCCGCCAGGGTGACGAGCCCGGGGTGCCGCTGCTGCAGCGCGGCCAGCGCCGCCCGGAGCTCGCGGTGCTTCATCGCCCAGGGATCCGCTGGCGACACGCGCACCCGGGGCCAGGCCTCCCAGAGCGACCGGGCCTGGCTGGCGACCGGCGCGGGCGGAGCGGCCATGGCGGCGCTGGCGCAGAGCAGCAGCACCAGGGCGGCGAAGGCGAGGGCGCGTCGCACGGGCACGCCCTACCGGACCGCGGGTTCCAGCAGCCTGATCGAGCCGCGCGTCGCATCGATCTCGGCGCGCACGCCCACGGGCACCGTGAACTTGTTCTCGATGTGGCCAATCATCGCGCCCTGCCAGGCGGGCACCTTCAGGGGCCGGAGGTGGTCGTTCAGAACTTCTTCCAGGGTGAGCGACCCCTGCCCGTCACCCGGGAGGCACTTGGTGCACTTCCCGAAGATCACGCCCGCGACCTTGTCCAGCACCCCCGCGAGCTTCAGCTGGGTCAGCATCCGGTCCACGCGGTAGATGTTCTCGTTGGTGTCCTCGAGGAACAGAATCTTCCCGGACCAGTCCGGCAGGTAGGACGACCCGAGCATGGCCGTGAGCACCGTCAGGTTGCCCCCGACCAGCACCCCGGAGGCGACGCCCGGCGTGAGGGTCCGGATCCGATCCTCGGTGACCACCAGGCCCTTGCCGACCACCGCGGGGTTGGTCATGGTGACGGCCTCGGCGTTGAACAGCACGCGGCGGACATGGTCCAGGGAGTAGGGATTCCAGGTGGAGGTGCCCACGGGGCCGTGGAAGGTGATGAGGCCGGTCTTCGCGTAGATCGCCATGAGCAGGGAAGTGATGTCGCTGTAGCCGAGCAGGATCTTCGGATGGGCGGCGATCAGCGGGTAGTCGAGCAGGGGCAGCAGGCGGTTGCAGCCCCACCCGCCGCGGATGCACAGGATGGCGTCCACGGAGTCGTCCGCGAACATCGTGTTCAGGTCCGCCGCCCGGTCCGCATCCGTCCCGCCCAGGTAGCCGTAGCGGTCGAGCACGTGCTTGCCGAGCCTCGGCTTGAGGCCCAGGGCCCGGACGGTCTCCTGCAGGATGTCGAGCTCCTCCGTCAGCCAGGTGGCGCTGGCGGGGCTCACCAGGCCCACGGTGGCGCCGGGCACCAGCCGCCGAGGGCGGAGCCCCGACTTGGGGGAGCCGGCCCCCAGGACCGCAGGCGCAAGCTGGGTCGAGAGGGCGGCGAGCAGGGTATTCCGCAGGAAGGCGCGGCGATTCTGAGGCATGAGAGCTCCGGCAGGCTGGTAGTGGAACACGGCCCATTTCCCCGGGGCAACTGCCACGCCTGGCCCTCGGGACCCCGGGCCACCTCCACCCGGCGGCGGGCTTCCGGGAGGATGTCCCCCCCCCTCGGCCCGCACCCTGGTGCTGAGCGCCGAGCCGGTGGAGGAATCCGACGGCTTCCGGGAGCACCGCATCGGCCCCGCCCAGCTTCAGGTGCCTGAGCTCGTCGAGGAGCTGCTGACGAGCCTGCCCTGGGCCCGCCTCGCGCCACTCACCTCCGGGAATCCGCCGTTGGGCCACGCCCCTGCTCCATCCCGCCGGTGGCGGGGACTGATGGCTGTCGCGGCCCACACTTCCTGGGTGGAGGATCCTCCTCCACCGTCCCGGAAAGGATGCGCCATGCACCCCTCGTTCCTGCTCTTCCCGCTGCTGGCCTCGCTGCCCCAGGCACCCGAGGCCCGGCCCCCGGCTCCGCCGCGCCCGGTCTCGCCCATCCTGCTGGCCCTGGACCTCAACGGCGATGGCGTCCTCGATGCCGGCGAGCTGGCCTCAGCCTCCCAGTCTCTGCTGAAGCTCGACAAGAACGGGGACGGCCAGCTGACCCCGGATGAATATCGGCCAGCCCGCCCCGACGGCCAGACGGCTGCCGCGCCCCCGCCCCGGCCCACGGGTCAGTTCCGGGAGGCCCGCCCCCTGGAGCGCCCGCGACCGCCCCTGGACGTGGCCCTCGACGAGGACGGCGACGAGCTCATCAGTGCCGCGGAGCTGGCCCGGGCCCCGCTGCTGCTCAAGAAGCTGGACCTGAACGGCGACGGGAGGTTGACCTTGGACGAGTACCAACCCAAGCGCCCCATGAACGCCGCGCCCAGGTCTGACAAACCGTAAAAGTGCCAGGCACCTCCAGCGTGAATCAGGCTCTCCTCCTCTAATCCCTTGCCGGGACCAGGGCGTCCCTTAACACTTGGCCTCAGGGCCTGCCCGCCACGTGGCACCCCCTGGAGCCTCGTCATGGACACCCGGAACTGCGGATTCAACACCAAGCTCGTGCACGCGGGCATTCCCGAGGACGCCCACGGCAGCGTAGTGACGCCCATTTACCAGACCTCCACCTTCGCCTTCCGCGACGCCCAGCAGGGCGCCAACCGCTTCGCGGGCACCGAGGGCGGCTACATCTACACCCGCATCGGCAACCCCACCACCGTGGCCCTGGAAGAGAACGTCGCCCAGCTCGAGAACGGCTTCGGCGCCACGGCCATGGCCAGCGGCATGGGCGCCGTGAGCACCGTCTACCTGGCCCTGCTCAGCGCCGGGGACCACATCGTCAGCACCGACTCGGTCTACGGCCCCAGCCGCGGCCTCATGGAGAAGCACATGAGCCGCTTCGGCGTGGCCTCCACCTACGTGGACACGTCGGATCTGGAGAGCCTGCGCCAGGCCCTGCGGCCCAACACGAAGCTGGTCTACATCGAGTCCCCCTCGAACCCCGCCATGTCCGTCACCGACATCCAGGCCGCGGCGGACATCGCCCACGCCGCGGGAGCCCTGCTGGTGGTGGACAACACCTTCGCCAGCCCGCACCTCCAGAAGCCCCTGGATCTCGGCGCCGACATGGTGCTGCACTCCGTCACCAAGTTCATCAACGGCCACGCCGACATCGTGGGCGGCATCGTGGTCTCGAAGACCGAGGCGCTGCACAAGCAGATCCGGGCCATGCTCATCAACCTCGGCGCCAACATGGATCCCCACCAGGCCTACCTGGTCAGCCGCGGCCTGAAGACCCTGGCCCTGCGGGTGGAGCGCGCCGAGCAGAACACCCACCAGGTGGCCCCCTGGCTGGAGGCCCGCCCCGAGGTGGCCTGGGTGCGCTACATCGGCCTGCCCAGCCATCCCCAGCACGAGCTGGCCGGACGCCAGATGACCGGCTACGGCTCCATGATCTCCTTCGAGCTGAAGGGCGGCACCGAAGCCGGCCGCATCCTCATGGACAACGTGCACCTGGCGGGCCTGGCCGTCTCCCTGGGCGGCGTCGAGACCCTCATCAGCCACCCCGCCTCCATGACCCACGCCAGCATGCCCCGGGAGGCCCGCCTGGCGGCAGGCATCTCGGATGGGCTGGTGCGCCTCTCCATCGGCATCGAGGACGTGGCGGACATCCTGGCGGACCTGGACCAGGCCCTCCGCCGCACCACGAGCGCCTGACTGCCATTTAATAAAAACAAAAACTAGCCACCGATTAAAAGCTGATAAAGAAAGAGCTAAACGATATTGATGTTGGCTTTTTTCATGCCTTTATCGGTGTTCATCGGTGGCTAAAGGCTTTTGCCCTGTTGTCGGGCAGCCTCCGCCATCCAGAGGCAAAGGCGGAACCACAGATTACGCAAATTACCCAGATGGGTACCGACCCACCGGGATGAAATCTTTGCTGTGATCCTCGAAGTTCCAAATGGGCGGAGCAAGGCCGATAACCGGGAACGCTTTTGCAGTCATCCCCTTCATCAACTCTTATCCCTCTTCCCCGTCAAAAAACAAGAACCAGGGATGCAGGTTGCGCCAGTTACTGCTTCCCCGGCATCTTCTGAAGGTCCATGCGGGTGGCGCGCCGGGACAGGTTCTTGGCGAGCTTGTCCAGGTGGGCCTTGTCGTGGCACTTGCCGCAGGTGGCGTCCATGTTCTTCCGGGCCACCCGG
>JAAXXS010000019.1:22327-24236 GCA_013334395.1 Holophagaceae bacterium
CTTCCCCGGCATCTTCTGAAGGTCCATGCGGGTGGCGCGCCGGGACAGGTTCTTGGCGAGCTTGTCCAGGTGGGCCTTGTCGTGGCACTTGCCGCAGGTGGCGTCCATGTTCTTCCGGGCCACCCGGGAGGCGGGATCCTTGCGTGAGAGCAGCTCATGGGCATGCCCGTGGCAGGTCATGCAGGTGGGAGCGTGGTCCTTGCCCTTCTGGCGGGCGACGCCATGGACACTGTTGGCGTATTCCTGGCCCTGGTGGTCGTGGCAGCGGACGCAGTTGGGGGGCGCCATCTTCTCCGGGTGGGGCAGCTTCTTCGCGGCGGTGTGGCAGGTGATGCAGTCCAGGCCCCCATGGGCGCGGGTGCGGAACACATCCAGCTTCACGGTGTCGTGGCAGCCCAGACACTCCTGGGCATCCGGGGGCTGAGCAGCAGCAAGGGCTGTGGCCAGGGTGGCCGCAAGCAGCAGGCGCATGGAACCTCCTTGAGGGGTGGCCCCAACCCTATCACAGCCACCGCTCAGGCGGCGTAGGTCTTGTAGAAGTACCAGGCGGCCAGGATGAAGCCGATGCTGATGACCCCGTAGCGCACCGTCTTGCGCCCCACGCGATGGGCCATGTGCGAGCCGAAGAGACCGCCCAGCCCTGCCGCGACAGCCATGAACCCGACGAGGGCCCACTGCACGTTACCGGGGTGGCGCAGATACTCCATGCCGAGGAAGAGAAAGATGGCGATGCCGTTGATGCAGAGGGCCAGCAGGTTCTTGAGGCCGTTCATCTGGTGGATGTCGGTCAGCCCCAGCAGGCTCAGGGCGGCCAGCATGAGGATGCCGATGCCGGCGCCGAAGTAGCCGCCGTAGATGCCCACGATGAACTGGAAGACCATGGCGCCGATCCACCAGCCCGTGGTGCGGCTGTGGCTGCCCATCTTCTTGAGCAGCTTGCCGACAGGATCATTGGCCGCCAGCAGCACCGTGGCCGCCAGGATCAGCCAGGGCACCAACTGATCGAAGAGCTTCTGGGGCGTGACCAGCATGGCCCAGGCGCCCAGGATCCCGCCCAGGAGCGAGACGGGCATCAGGCGCAGGGCAAAGGCCTTGGTGCCCGCGAGGTCGTCGCGATGCCCCCAGAAGCCGCCGATGGAGCCGGGCCACAGCGCCAGGGTGCTGGTGACGTTCGCCTGCTGGCCCGTGAGCCCGATGCCAAGCAGCGCGGGGAACGACACCAGCGTGCCGCCCCCCGCGATGGAATTGATTGCCCCGGCGACAAAGGCCGCGGCCATGACGGTGATGATGTGTCCGATATGCATGTCATCTAAGATGACAGGCCGGACGGTCCACTAGAAGGCTGCTACTTCCACTTGAAGGGGAAGGCCGGTTTCTTCGTTCCGAACTCAGGCGGCCACACCGTTTCGTGCCTGCCGTTCTGGATCTGCTCCACCAGCATCTGGTGCTTGTTCTGGTTCGTGTAGCCATTGAAGTCCACGAAGGCCACCTCGCCCATGATGCCGTTCCACTTGCCGTCGCGCAGGGCGGCGCGGGTCTTCTCGCGGTCGCCGCCCACCTTCGCGGCGGTCTCGGCCATCACCATCAGCGAGGCGTAGGCGTTGGCGGCGTGGTAGGGCACTTCCTCTTTCCCGAACTTGGCCTTGTAGCGCTTGCCGAAGTCCTTGGCGCCGGGCCACTTCACGTCCGTCGTCCACTGGGTGCTGGAGAAGACGTTGTTGGAGATGGCCTGCTCCCGCGCGAACTCCGAGGAGGCGAATCCCGCGCCCGCGCCGAGGAAGGCCTGGGGCTCGAGGCCCACCTCCCGCGCCTGCCGCATGAGCAGGATGCCGTCGGCCACGTAGGACACCATGAAGACCAGGTCGGGCTTGAAGCCCTTGATCTTGGCCAGGGTGGAGCGGTAGTCGGG
>JAAXXS010000020.1 GCA_013334395.1 Holophagaceae bacterium
TGTTTGTAATTTTTTCGGTAGAAAAAATTACAACATGACAGCCCTCAGGCCCCTGAAAAACCCATCGGACATCCCGGTCCGGACCGATTATTCTGATCGGGTCCGAGGAGCGCTGCAGGACCCGGCAGATTGGCTGTGCGGGATCTCAGGCTCGGATACTTCCCTCCAGGAACGGCGCTCACCTCAACCCTGAACCGGGCCGAAGAGGTGGATTCGCCTTGCCGTACCGGCTTTTCGAGGAGGTCCTCATGACCGTCACCGCCGCCGACTTCACCGTCGCCGATCTCTCCCTCGCCCCCTGGGGCCGCAAGGAAATGGCCATCGCCGAGGGTGAGATGCCCGCGCTCATGGCCATCCGCGAGCAGTACGCCGCCCAGCAGCCGCTGAAGGGCGCGCGCATCGCCGGCTCGCTGCACATGACCATCCAGACCGCCGTGCTCATCGAGACCCTGAACGCCCTTGGCGCCGACGTCCGCTGGGCCAGCTGCAACATCTACAGCACCCAGGACCACGCCGCCGCCGCCATCGCCGCGGGGGGCACGCCGGTCTTCGCCATCAAGGGCGAGACCCTGCCCGAGTACTGGGACTACACGCACCGCATCTTCGACTTCGCGGACGGCGCCAACATGATCCTCGACGATGGCGGCGACGCCACCCTGCTGCTGCACCTGGGCGCCCGGGCCGAGCAGGATCTCAGCGTCCTCGACCACCCGGACAGCGAGGAGGCCACGGTGCTCTTCGCCGCCATCCGGAAGCGCGTGGCCGAGAAGCCGGGCTGGTACTCCACCCAGCTGGCCAAGGTGCTGGGTGTGACGGAAGAGACCACCACTGGCGTCCACCGCCTCTACGAGATGGCCAAGAAGGGCGAGCTGAAGTTCCCCGCCATCAACGTCAATGACAGCGTCACCAAGAGCAAGTTCGATAATCTCTACGGCTGCCGGGAGTCCCTGGTGGACGCCATCAAGCGCGCCACGGACGTCATGGTCGCCGGCAAGATCGCGGTGGTCTGCGGCTATGGCGATGTGGGCAAGGGCAGCGCCCAGGCCCTGCGGGCCCTCAGCGCCCAGGTGTGGGTGACCGAGATTGATCCCATCTGCGCCCTGCAGGCGGCCATGGAGGGCTACCGCGTGGTGACCATGGACGAGGTCGCCGACCAGGGCGACATCTTTGTCACCTGCACCGGCAACCTCCGCGTCATCACCCACGACCACATGGCCCGCATGAAGCACAACGCCATCGTCTGCAATATCGGTCACTTCGACAGCGAGATCGACGTGGCGAGCCTCGAGAAGTACCAGTGGGAGGAGATCAAGCCCCAGGTGGACCACGTGATCTTCCCGGACGGCCACCGTATCCTCCTCCTGGCCAAGGGCCGGCTGGTGAACCTGGGCTGCGGCACGGGCCACCCCAGCTACGTCATGTCCTCCTCCTTCGCCAACCAGACCCTGGCCCAGATTGAGCTGTGGACCAAGCAGGGCCAGTACGCCGTGGGTGTCTACACCCTGCCCAAGCACCTGGACGAGCAGGTGGCGCGCCTGCAGCTGCAGACCCTCAACGCCCGGCTCACCACCCTGCGCCCCGAGCAGGCCAGCTACATCAGCGTGCCCGTGGAAGGCCCCTACAAGGCGGACCAGTACCGGTACTAGGTTTCAGCCTCCGCTGAAACGCTGCGCGTTTCAGACAGCACGGCGCCTCGCGGCGCCGTGCTTGTTTGGTGGCAACCGATCCGTCAGGAGGGTCAGGTGGGCATCTCCGTGGGCAGCGGCGTGACATTGGGCGGCACTTCGATGGCCTTGAGCACCGAGTGACGCGTCACCGCCTCGCAGTCCAGCTGCGGGGTCTGGGTGAAGTGGCTGGCGCTCAGGTCCGAGCGGACCTTGGCCAGCACCTTGGAGCGGGACAGGTGGTTGCCGCTGGCCCGAGCCTCCCGGCAGAAGTGCCAGGTGAAGGCGCCGTGCCAGTCGCCCTGGAGGAAGGCATCCGAGGCGGTCTGGCTCTCCTTGCAGGCGGTCCACAGGATGTGGTGGGACAGGCCCTTTTCCAGCAGCTTCTGGTGGGCCGGCCGGGCGCGACGGAACTCGATGTCGCGGAAGGCCTCGACCGAGGGAGGCGGCAGGAAGCGGGGCCTGCGGTCCATGAGCAGATCCGCGGCCCGCAGCCCGGCGCCGCTGTGGCAGGTGTCCAGGAAGACCTCCAGGAGCACACTGGACGGCAGCCGCACCAGCAGGTCGTGCAACTCGTCATCCACGATCAGGTGATCGCGGTCCCACTGGCTGCCGATGGGGGCCAGGTCGTTGGGGCAGAAGGCCTCGTCGGCCCGGTCGAACTCGTCGAGGTTGAGGTCAGGCACCTGGGTGCCGTGGCCGGAGAAGCTGAAGACCAGGTGGTTGTAGCGGCCCGCCAAGGCGCCATCCACCATGCGCTTCAGCTCGCGCATGATGTTGACTTTGGTGGCGGCCTGATCCGTCAGCAGGGTGATGTCGGAATCCTCGAAGCCCAGGACTTCCTTCAGCAGCGACACCATGTTCAGTGCGTCATTGACGCAGCCGTTCAGGTTCGCGGCCGGGAAGTGCTGGTACTGGTTGATCCCGACGCAAAGCGCATTTCGATGGAGCATGGGAATCCTCCCAGGACCCCGCCACGCGGTCCAGGCGGAGCGCGCGGAAGGCCCCTTGCGCGGGGTGTCAGGGGAACGGACAACACCTGCCCGTCAGAAAAGACAGGACATCCGACGTATCGGCGGAGGACTGCGGCAGACGACGCACATCCCGGCGGACTCCAGCCCCAACCATAGGCCTGGGAGGCGCCGGGTCAAGCAGGAGCAGGGCTGGACGTAGTAAATTAAGCGACAGGAGAACCCCTTTCCATGGCTGAAGAAAAGAAGGAAGGCTGGCTGAACCTGCTGGCCCTGACCAAGAAGAAGCCCGTCTACTATCTGGGCCTCCTGGTGGGCCTCGTGGGCTTGGCCTATTTCGCCAACGGGTTCCTGCTCTTCCTGCCCGCCTGATGTGGGCCCTGACGGTGGCCGCCATCATCGAGCGGGAGGGCCGCTTCCTGGTCGTGGAGGAGACGGATGGGGTGTCTCCCCACCGGGTCTTCAACCAGCCCGCGGGCCACGTGGATCCCGGTGAGTCCGCGCTGGACGCGGTGGTGCGCGAGACCCGGGAAGAGACCGGCCTGGACTTCACGCCGGAGGCCCTGGTGGGCATCTACCCGCTGCGGGCCGCCAACGGGCGGGACTACTTCCGGATGTGCTTCACCGGTACCGTGCCCGACGGGGCCGTGGCGGTCCCGGAGGATCCGGCCATCTTCGCCTGTCACTGGCTCACCCGGGCCGAGCTGGCCGCCGCGCCCCTGCGGTCGGGGCTGGTGCTGCGGTGCCTGGATGAAGCCCTGGCGGGCCGCCGCTTCCCCCTGGACCTGCTGGCCGAGGTGCGCGCCGAGCGCTGAGGCGGGGTTCTTGCCGTTACTGATTCAAAAAAAAAGATCACCACCAAGGCACCAAGACACCAAGAACTGCAGAACCCTACACCTAGTATTTTCTTGGTGCCTTGGTGGCTAAGCCTTTTCGTCCTTTATTGATTACGGATTACTATCACGGCCCCTCGGGCTCCAGCAGGTTCGGCAGCTCCTGGAAGCCCTGGCTGAGGGCCTTCGCCCAGCTGTCGGAGATGGCCGAGAAGCGGGCATCCGTGCGCTCGATGCGCCGGTGGATCCGGAAGGTGAGGGCGTCCTTCTCGATGACAGCCAGGTCCAGAGGCATGCCCACGGAGAGGTTGCTGCGGATGGTGGAGTCCATGGAGACGCAGACGGCCTTCATGGATTCTTCGAGGGAGCTGTTCGGGCTGATGACCCGGTCCAGGATGGGCTTGCCGTACTTGTGCTCGCCCAGCTGGAAGTAGGGGGTGTCATCCGTGGCCTGGATGAAGTTCCCGGCGGAGTAGATCAGGAACAGCCGGTGCTTGCCGCCCCTGCGCTGGCCCGCGACCAGGATCGTGGCATCGGCCCCGGTGCCCTGCTCGAGGATCGCCTCGCGGTGGATCTCCTGCATGCGTCGCATCTCGGCGCCCACGATCTCGGCTACCTCGAACATGCTCTCCACGTTCATGATCGAGCGGAAGGCGGGATCCCGGTCGCCCTTCTGGATGCCATGCTTGAGCCGGGCGATCACGCCCTGGGTGATGGAGAGGTTCCCCGCGGTGAGCAGGGCGATGACCCGCTCCCCGGTCTTCTCGAAGGTGACCATCTTGGTGAAGCGGGAGACATTGTCCATCCCGGCATTGGTCCGGGTATCGGCCAGGAGCACCAGTCCCTCGGCCACCCGCAGGCCCACGCAATACGTCATCGAACCAGCCCTTTCGTTTTCCTCACTGCTGCTGTTGGACCTGCTGGGACCCGCTGGGGGCCGCCAGAGAGATCATGACATCAGCCTGGATCCCGATCTCGGTGGTGCCGTAGACCGAGCCCCGGACCGGGGCGGCATCATGGGCGTCAAGTCCTGCGCAGAGACGGACATACAACTCGGTGACGCAGAGTCCGTTGGTGGCGTCGAAGCCGATCCAGCCCAGGCCGTCCACCCAGGCCTCGGCCCAGGCGTGGGTCTCCCGCAGGGCGTGGCCAGCCTCATCGGCCAGCAGGTAGCCGCTGACATAGCGGGCCGGGATGCCCAGGCTGCGGGCGGCGCTCACAAAGAGGTGGGTGTGGTCCTGGCAGACCCCCCGGCCCAGAGCCAGGGCCTCGGCGGCGGAGGTGGCGGTGGTGGTGGCGCCACCCTCGTAGGCGATGGCCTCGCGCACCCGCGCCGACAAGGCGTGGAGGCGGGGGATAGGCTCCGGCTCGGCGAGGGAGCGGGCGAGGGCGTGGATGGCCGCATCGGGCTGGGTGAGCTGCGTCTGCCTCAGGAAGAGGGGCAGGGGGACTTCCTGGGTGAACCCCGAGACGATGCCGTGGCGCTCCTGGGTCGCCACGGTCCCCGAGGCCACGATCTCCATCTCGCTGAAGGCGCCCCGGCGGTGGTAGAAGCCCTCTCCGTCGCCGAAGGCGTTGAGCGGAAACTCCGTCACCGGGGTCCCGTTCACGGTGACCTCCCAGGACCGGATCTGCTGACAGTCCAGCTGACCCGGGTACAGGCGCAGCAGCAGCGAGACTTGGTTGGCTGGTGTCGCGTAGCGGTAGGTCGTCTGGTGGCGGACGGCGAGTTCCATGGTCTTCCTAGAAGTGGTACGAGTCGGCGATCTCGGTGGCCAGGCGGTTGGTCAGCAACAGGCAGTGTTGCACGGACTCGTGCAGGCCCCGTTCGATGAAGACCCCATTCCGGCCGGCCTTGAGCAGGGCGAAGAGCTCGTCGGTGGTGTCATGGCAGGCGGACCGGGTGCCGTGCTCCTTGGCCAGTCGCGCCAGGTGGGTCCGCATCTGGTCCACGCAGAAGGCCACGGAGCGGGGGAAGGTGCGGTTCACCATGAGGAAGTCGACGATCTGGGCCGGGGTGTGCACGCCACCGTAGACGTGGTGGTAGGCCCGGCTGCCTGAGAGGGCGTGGAGCACGGAGGTCCACTGGTAGTGGTCGCGGCCGCCGCCAACCACGTCGGTCTCCGGCAGCAGGACGTAGTACTTCACGTCCAGCAGGCGCAGGGTCATCTGGGCCCGCTCGATGGCGCCGCCGATGCGAATGAAGTCGTGGCCCGCGTGGCGCATGAGGCCGGTCTCCATGGCGCCCTTGAAGACCGCGGTCCGGGTCTTCACCCAGTCGATGAGCACCGGCAGCTCCTGCACGGCCTCGGCCACGGTGCAGCCCTCGAAGTGGCGCCAGCTCATGTTCAGCGCCTCCCACATGTCCTGGGTGAGCTTGGTGCGCACGGAACGGCCGTTGGCTCGGGCCCGCACCAGGCAGGCTTGGATCGAGGCGGCGTTCTCCGGATCGAGGAGGAGGATGGCGACGACATCCGCCTCGGTGACCGGGCCGGTGCCTTTCAGGAAGGACTCGCAGCCGGTGACGCGCAGGACCGAGCGCCACTCGTCGCGGTAGGCCGAGCCCGGGAGCACGGCCATGCGCTGGCCCATGGTCAGCAGGCGGGCGGTGGACTCGGCCCGCTCGAGGTAGCGGGCCATCCAGAAGAGGTTGTCGGCGGTTCGGCTCAGCATGGCCCTAGTCCCTCAAGACCCAAGTGTCCTTGACGCCGCCGCCCTGGCTGGAGTTGACCACCAGGGAGCCTTCCGTGAGGGCCACGCGGGTCAGCCCGCCCGCCACCAGGCGCATGCGCTTGCCCACCAGGCAGTAGGGGCGGAAGTCCGCATGCCGCCGGACCACGCCCGCCTCCCCCAGGGTGGGGACCGTGGACAGATCCAGGGTGGGCTGCGCGATGAAGCCGCCGGGGTTGGCCCGGATGCGCTCGGCGTAGGTCGCGATCTCGGCGGCGGTGGACTTGGGGCCGATGAGCATGCCGTAGCCCCCGGAGCCATGGACCTCCTTGGCCACCAGCTCGCTGAGATGCTCCAGGACGTAGGCCAGGCCATCCTTGGTGCCGCACTGCCAGGTGGGGATGTTGGCCAGGATGGGCTCCTCGCCCAGGTAGAAGCGGATCATCTCGGGGACGTAGACGTAGATCGCCTTGTCATCGGCGATGCCGGCGCCGGGCGCCGAGCAGAGGGTGACGCCGCCAGAGCGGTAGGCGTGGAAGAGGCCGGGCACGCCCAGCAGGCTGTCGGGACGGAAGGCCAGGGGATCCAGGTAGTCGTCATCGATGCGCCGGTAGATGACATCCACGGCCCTGGGCCCTGCGGTGGTCTTCTTCCAGACCCGGCCGTCCTCCACGAAGAGGTCCACAGGCTCGACGAGTTCGATGCCCATGAGGTCCGCCAGGTAGCTGTGCTCGTAGTAGGCGGAGTTGAGGGAGCCCGGCGTCAGCAGGACCACCACCGGGTCTCCCTTGCACGCCGGTGGGGCGACTTCCTTGAGGGTCCGCAGCAGCTGGGCAGGATAGTTGTCCACCGGTGTCACCCGGCCCCGGCTGAAGAGATCCGGGAACATCCGGGTCATGATCTCCCGGTTCTCCAGCATGTAGGAGACCCCGGAGGGGGTGCGGCAGTTGTCCTCCAGCACCTCGAAGCGGTCGGGCCCCGTGCGCACGATGTCGATGCCGACGATGTGGCTGTAGACCCGCCCCGGGGGATCGAAGCCGATCATCTCTGGCCGGAAGGCCTGGTTCTGGTAGACCAGTTCCTGGGGGATGAGCCCCGCCCGCAGGATCTCACCGCGGTGATAGACGTCGTAGAGGAAGGCGTTGAGGGCCTGGGCCCGCTGGCGGATGCCCTGATCCAGGCGCTGCCACTCCATGCGGCTGAAGATGCGGGGCAGCAGGTCGAAGGGGATCAGCCGCTCAGGATCCCCCCCTTCGCCGTAGACCGCGAAGGTGATGCCGATGCGCCGGAAGATGGCCTCGGCCTCCTCCAACCGACGGTGCAGCCCCGCCACGCCGGTGTCGTCAATCCAGCGCTGCACCTCCGCGTAACAGTCGCGGACAGAGCCTTCTGGATCGTGCATCTCGAAGAAGGACATGGCGCCTCGACCAGGAATCTGATCATTCTCCCGGTCACGACACAAATTGCAAGTCTAAACAAAGATTGTATTTACGATTAATGAGTGTGAAATAGCCCGAGGCTAGGATTTTTTCCGCAGCCAGATCGCGGCGAGGACCGAGGTGAGGAAGCCCGTCACCACGGTGCCGATGGCTCCCGCCATGGCGCTGGCCCGGGGGGTCTGCATGGGGGCCTGGGCCTTCACCGCAGCCTCGATCTGGGCGGGGCTGAGGCCCTGCTTTGCCATCAAGTCCCGGCCGAGGGCCTCCAGGTCTGCGAAGTAGGTGGGGAACACCACCGTGGTGAAGAGCAGGCTGCCGGTGACGATGATCATGGCCCCCAGGACGGTGGCGTTGAGGCCGTGCGCGACCTGGCGCAGGTAGCCGCTGTCCCGGGCAGTGGTCCGCAGGCCCCAGACCAGGATGCCGACCTGCATGGGTACCACCAGCCAGAAGAGGCGCAGCAGGGACGGGTGCCGGTACCACCCGGTGAACCCCATGACGAAGGTCCAGGCCGCCACGGAAAAACCCAGAACGAGGCCGGCGCGGATGGGTGGGGGCATGGGCTTCTCCGAAAGGCCCCAGTGTGGGCCCGGGGCGGTGCCGGGTCCATCCCGGTCTTCAGAAGACGTGGACACCCCCGTTGACGGGCAGGGTGGCGCCGGAGACGAAGCCCGCCTGCAGGATGCCCAGGACGGCCTCCGCCACATCCTCCGCCTGGCCATTCCGGCGCAGGGGTGTGTGGGCCGCCGCTGCGGCCTTGTGCGGCTCGGGCAGGCGCGCGGTGGCGTCCGTCAGGGTGAGGCCCGGCGCCACGGCGTTCACGCGGATGCCCTGCGGGCCCAGCTCGAAGGCCAGGGCCCGCACGAAGCCCTCCAGGCCAGCCTTGGCCGCGCTGTGGGCGCAGAAGCCCCAGCCGGGGCTGCGGGCCAGGCCACTGGTGATGGCCACGATGGAGCCGCCCTTCTGCTCGAGCATCTGGGGCACTACCGCCTGGCAGCCGTGGAAGGCCGCGCCCAGCTCGCCGACCAGCTTGGCCTGGAAGGCGTTCCAGGGATAGGCCTGAAAGCCTTCCATGGGGAAGCCGATGGAGGCGTTCAGCACCAGGATGCCGATGGGGCCCAGCTCGGCCTTCACGGTGGCGGCCATGGCCTCCACCTGGCCTCGGTCCCGGGCATCGGCCTTCACGGCCAGGGCCCGTCCGCCCTTGGCGCGGATCTCCGCGACCACCGCCTGGGCCGCGGCCTCGGAGCCGAAGTAGTTCACGGCCACCAGCACGCCCTGGGCGGCGAGGGCCTTGGCGATGGCGGCGCCGATGCCCCGGCTGGCGCCGGTGACGAGAGCGACTTCTCCTGCGAGGGACATGGAGCCTCCTGACGGTGTGCGTCCGATTCTCCGCCGGGAGCAGGGGTGGCTCAAGCCTTGGTCCTTCCTTTTATTCGAGATCGGCAGAGCCGATCTCGATGGGGACGTCCACAGCTGGGAGTCCACCCGCCCTGCTGCCCGTGCGATCCTGGCGGCATGGACCTTCAAGCCCTGCTCGACGAACTGGCTGCGGAAGCGGCCCCCCACGCGGCGCGGGGGCGCGTGGCGGACTACATCCCGGCCCTGGCGGCGGTGGATCCGGGGCGCTTCGGCATCGCCCTGGCGACCATGGACGGTCAGGTCCACGGCAGCGGTGACTGGCGCGCGCCCTTCTCGATCCAGAGCGTGTCCAAGGCCTTCTCTCTGGCGCTGGTGCTGGCCCGGGACGGTGAGGAGCTGTGGCGGCGTGTGGGCCGGGAGCCCTCGGGGAATCCCTTCAACTCGCTGGTGCAGCTGGAATACGAGAAGGGAATCCCCCGCAACCCCTTCATCAACGCCGGGGCCCTGGTGCTCATTGACCGGCTGCTCACCCTGACCGGCGACTCCCTGGGCACGCTGCGGGCCTTCCTGCGCACCGAGAGCGGCAACGCGGCCCTGGACCTGGATCCGGAAGTGGCGGTGTCGGAGGCCTCCCACGGGCACCGCAACGCGGCCCTGGCGCACTTCATGGCCAGCTGCAGCAACCTGGAGAACCCGGTGGAGCTGGTGCTGGACCACTACTTCCGGCAGTGCTCCCTGGCCATGAGCTGTGAGGACCTGGCCCGGGCGGGGCTCTTCCTTGCCAACCACGGTCTGCGGGCGGACGGCTCGCGCCTGCTGAGTCGCAGCGAGGCCAAGCGCATCAACTCGGTGATGCTCACCTGCGGCACCTACGATGCCGCGGGCGACTTCGCCTACCGCGTGGGCCTGCCCGGCAAGAGCGGCGTCGGGGGCGGCATCCTCGCCGTGCTGCCCGAGCGCGGCGTCCTGTGCGTCTGGAGCCCGGCCCTGGATCCCCACGGCAACAGCGTCGCCGGCGTCGAGGCCCTGGACCGCTTCACCACCCGCACGGGGTGGTCGGTCTTCTAGAACCACGCCTTCCGGGCGGCCTCGTCCAGGAAGCTCCAGGCCAGGAAGCGGCTCTGCTTCTGCCCCTGGGCCATGGGCACGACGCGGATCTCCACGGCGCCCGCCTGCTGGAGGGTGCGGCGCAGGCCCGGCAGCTCCGCGGAGCGGGAGACCAGGCTGGTGAACCAGAGCACGCGGTCGGCCAGGGTGCGGCTCTCGGTGATGATGCGACGGATGAAGCCCGTCTCGCCGCCCGCGCACCAGAGCTCAGCGCCCTGGCCGCCGAAGTTCCGGGCGCTGCTGGCGGCCGCCCGGCCCAGCTTCCGCCACTTGGTCTGGGCGGCCTCCCGGGCCTCGCGAAGGGAGGCGTGGAAGGGTGGGTTGCACAGGGTGGCCGCGAAGCGCTCCCCGGGGGCCACCACGCCCTGGAAGATGGCCGTGCGGTCCCGCTGCTGCCGCAGGGCGATGGCTTGCGGAAGGCCAGGATTGGCGGCGAGGATGCGGGCCGCTGATCCCAGGGCGACGCCGTCCAGGTCCGTGCCCACGAAGGACCAGCCGTACTCGCGGTGGCCCACCAGGGGGTAGATGGCGCTGGCGCCCACGCCCACATCCAGCACCCGCACCCCCGCACCCCGGGGGATGGCGCCGCCGTTGCCTTCGGCCAGCAGGTCCGCCAGGTGGTGCAGGTAGTCCGCCCGGCCGGGCACCGGCGGGCAGAGGTAGTCTGGGGGCACGTCCCAGCCCTGGATGCCGTAGGCGGCGGCCAGGAGGGCGCGGTTCAGGGCCTTCACGGCGGCGGGGTCCGTGAAGTCCACGGTGTCGCCGCCGTGGGGCGCCCGCTGGAGGAAACGCCTGAGCTCCGGGCTGGCCGTCACCAGCCGGGAGAAGTTGTAGCCGGTGGCGTGCCGGTTGCGCGGGTGGAGCCCGGCCTTGGCGGACCGGGAGGCTTCCTGAGGCTGGCGGGGGCGGGCAGGCATGGGGTGGCGGGGCTCAGCCGCGGGGCCGAGAGGGGTCCCGGGGCGGGACTTCGGCGGCCTGACCCTCCAGGCTGCTGAGGCCGTGGCTGGCCACCAGCCAGAACCCGGCGGCCAGGACCCCGGTGAGGCTGGCCACGGTGGTGGCCAGCTGCGGGCCCTGCCAGAGGCTCTCGAACCACTGCCGGAACTGCACGGCGACGACGTTGGCTTTGCCGCCCACCATCTCCAGCTGGCGCAGGTAGCGCTTGGTGTCCTCAGGCTCGTAACCCAGGGGATTGGGCGGGTGGACGGCCGCGGTGCGCTGGATGATTAGGGCGCCGCCCAGGCCCAGGACCAGGATCGCGGCGGTGAGGAGGTGCAGGCGGGGTCGGCGGCGCGCGGGAACGGGACCCAGGAGCGGGAGGAGCCAGCGGCCCTCCCGGGCCCGGCGGTCGGTGTCGCGCTGCTCCAGCTCGCCCTGGATGTGGCGGCGGTCCTCGTCGCTCACCGCGCAGCCGCGCCGGAGCAGCTCCGCCAGGGCCGCCTCCACCGCCTCGGCCTTGTAGGCCTGGCGGTGCTGCAGGTACCCCCGCAGCTCGGCTTCTGAGAGCGTGGGGATCCGGCTTTGAAGGGTCTCGATCATGGGGCTTCCGGGGCTCCGGCGCGGGCCCGCCTCCCAGTCTACGGGAGCGGAGCGTCAGCCAGGACCCACGGTTCGTTCAGCTGAGGCTCACCCAGGTGCCGAGCATGCTGAAGAGGCGGGCCGCGAGGCTGCCGAGCGCCCTCCCTCCGAGCAGCAGCAACAGGCCCAGGGTGACCTTCCAGGAGACCGGGCAGTGTCTGATCTGAGTGAACAACTCCTGTTTCGAGGTCGGCATGGCAGCTCCTGAAAAAAAATAAGCAGACAGGGACCGCCAGCGGGGGCCTTTCCGCGTATGTCGAGGATTTTCACCGGCGTAGGCGAACCTCCCGATGCCACGGAGAGTGGGCTAGGATCGACCCATGCACCTGTCTGACCGTGCCTTCCGGCGGCTGGTGGACGAGGCCCTGGCGCTCGTTCCCGCCGAGTTCCACCCCTACCTCGAGGGGGTGCCGGTGGTCATCGAAGGCTGGGCCTCGGATGACCTGCTGGACGACCTGGGCATCCCCGAGGACGAGACGCTCTACGGCCTGTTCTCGGGCCGGGCGCTCACCGAGGGGCCGCCGGAGCCCGGGGACCTGCCCCCCTGCATCACCCTCTACCGCGGGCCCCTCCTGGAGGACTGCGCGGACGAGGCCGAGCTGCGGGACGAGATCGCCACCACCGTCATCCACGAGATCGCCCACCGCTTCGGCATCAGCGAGGAGCGGCTGGAGGAGCTGGGCTGGGCCTAGTTTCTGTTCCCGCGCCCTAACTGGCCGAGCGGCAGGTCAGCCACTATTCTGGGAAAAGGCCCTGGCTCTGGGCCTCGGGGATGCACATGTCCAACCGCCTCTGGTCCGCCCTGAAGGGCGCCTTCGCCAGCTCTGTGCTGGTGGCCAATGCCGTCACCGTGTTCTCGGGCATGATTCCCTTCGCCCTGCTGAAGCTGGCCCTGCCGTTCGGAGCGGTGCGGCGGGGGACGGACCGGGTGCTCAACGCTCTGGCCGAAGGCTGGATCGCCGTGAACGGCGGGTGGATGGCTCTGGTGCGGCAGACCCACTGGGATGTGACGGGCCTCGACGGCCTGCGCCGCCGCGGCTGGTACCTGGTCAGCAGCAACCACCAGAGCTGGGTGGACATCCTGGTGCTGCAGAAGGTCTTCCACCGCCGTGTGCCCTTCCTGAAGTTCTTCCTCAAGCGCCAGCTCCTCTTCGTGCCGATCATGGGCCTCGCCTGGTGGGCCCTGGACTTCCCCTTCATGCGGCGGGGCAGCGGCAGCCGGACTCGGGACCTGGCCACGGCCCGCGCGGCCTGTGCCAAGTTCCGCCAGATCCCCACCTCGGTGATGAACTTCCTGGAGGGCACCCGCTTCACCCCGGCCAAGCACCAACAGCAGCAGTCACCCTACCGGCACCTCCTGAAGCCCAAGGTGGGCGGCCTCGCCGCCGCGCTCAGCGCCATGGGCGAGCGCTTCGATGCCCTGCTGGATGTCACCATCGTCTACCCCGAGGGTGTGCCCACCTTCTGGGACCTGCTCTCGGGCAGGGTTCGCCAGGTGGTGGTGCGGGTGCGCGAGCTGGAGATCCCCCCGGACCTGCTGGGCGGTGACTACGAGGGCGATCCGCAGTTCCGGGCCCGCATCCAGGGCTGGGTGCAGGAGCTGTGGGCCGAGAAGGACCGCCGCATCGAGGAGCTGGTGGCAGGGCCGGAGGCTTCAGCCGTCAGCTGAGCATCAGGGTGCCGAAGGGCGAGCCCAGCAGGGGCGGCAGGCCGGGAGTCCGCTCTTCGTAGAACCCCGCCATGCCGGCGTCCGGATGGTGCCGGGCGGTGGCGGACGGGGTGACCCCCAGAAAGCAGACCCGGGCGCAGAGGTTGGAGACCAGGGCCGCCTCGTCGCCATCCAGGGCCTGCCCGGTGCGCAGGGCGCGGCTCAGGCCCTTGTGGTGGCGGAGCCGCCGGTGGACCCGCTCCACGAGCGCCGCATACCGCTCGAGGGGCAGGGGGGTGCCCAGCCGCTCTAGGCGATCCAGGGTGGTGAAGGCGTGGAGGAGGGCCTGGGCGGGCAGGCGGAAGTGGTTGTGGTCCTCGTGCAGGCGGGCGTGGAGGGCGCCGAAGGCCGCCACGGGGCCCGGCAGCTTGGCCTTGCTGTAGCCCGCGGCGTGGGCCAGATGGGCGCCGAAGAGCAGCTTGGTGCCGCGGTCGCCGAGGTCGTAGGGGGCGGCGTGGGCGGCCTCCAGGGCGGTCTCAAGCGCCTGGCGGACGAACCGCTCCATGAGGATGCCCGGGGCGAAGTTCCGCACCCTGGCCGCGTGGGTGATGGCGATGCAGAGGCGCACGAACTGGCCATCCCCGATGCGGGTGTCCTGCAGTTGGTCCGTCTGGAGGCGCTGCACGGCCTCGAAGAGCTGGGTCCGCTGGGTGGCCAGGTCCTCTCCGCCAAGCAGGCCACCATCTGCCAGGAACAGGTCGGCGGCATAGGGCAGGTGCCAGCCGGAGGCCGCCACCGAGGCTGGCACCAGGTCCCGCATGCGACCCAGGAGCGCGCTCAGCCGCTCGCGGTTGCAAAGGAGGTAGGCGTGCTTCGGCTCCTCCCGGGCCGTGCGCAGGAGCCGCACCAGGAAGCCGACCTTGGCCCGGACACTGCGGACCTGGGAGAAGAGGGAGAGCCGGTCATAGGCCTCCAGCAGGCGCTCGTAGTCCGACACCAGGGCCGAGGGCCGCCCGCCCCGGGCCAGGCCCTCCAGGTAGAACGACAGGAGGCCGCCGGGATCCTCCCGGAGGTGCCGGGCGCCGGGGCCATGGCTGGCGAGGGGCCCGCAGGCCGTCTGCAGCACCGCTTCGAAGGCCTCGAACACGGGCGCCTCGGGCAGGGCGGCCTCGCCGGCGGCCGTCAGGGTGAAGTAGCCCTCGGGCTCCACCAGGGTGCCCGCCGGGGCCTGCTTCTGCAGCAGGTCGAGCTCGCGGTCGGTCTCGGCGAGGCGGTCCAGGCGCTCCCGCCCCTCCACCTGCAGGTGTTCCTGGATGCGGTCGAGGTGCGCAGGCACACTCGCGGGTTCGGCCACGCCCCGCACCTGGATTTTGAGCAGCCGGAGCAGCTCGAAGAGCTGGCTCACATCCGGATCCTCGGCCCCGGGGCTGGGCGGGGCCGCGAGGGGGAGCAGGCCCGCCAGCCGGAAGCGCGGCGCCATCCGGCGCTGGATCCGATCGGCGCAGCCCCGGGCCTCGAGGATCAGGCGGTGGACCCCCTGCAGGGACTCGTAGCGGGTCTCCAGGCTGGCCTGCTTGGGTCGCTCGTCTTTCTGGATGAGGCCCTGGGCCAGCAGCTCCTCCAGCCCCGCACGGCCGAGAACCTCCAGGCGCACCGATTCGGAGGCGGCCAGGAGCTTGAGGCAGTCGAGTCCAGTCGGGGTCGGGTCCATGAGGGTTCGAAACAGTCTCCAGGCGGGTGGATGCCCGCTGGAGTGTCATCGGCTCGGGCCGCAATCCGGTCAAGTATTTGGCCGATGGCGTCCAGGAACCCTGGCTCCTGCAAAGAGAAGGACCACGAAGCCGGTCCAGGCTTCGTGGTCCTTCTCTGGAACCGGCCGAGCACTCAGCCGTTGGTCTTGACGAACTGCTCCATGAAGTCCACCAAGGTCTTCACGTTGTCCACGGTGACCGCGTTGTAGGAGCTGACCCGGATGCCGCCGATGTCGCGGTAGCCCTTGAGGCCCACCATGCCAGCCTTCTTGGCCTCCTTGACAAACTGGTCATCGAGCTCCGGCGTGGGCAGGAAGAAGTCCACGTTCATGAGGCTACGGTGCGCCTTCTCAGTGACGAAGCCGCGGTAGAAGCCCGAGTGCTTGTCGATGCAGCCGTAGAGCAGCTCGCCCTTCTTGCGGTTGTTGGCCTCGATGGCCTTCAGGCCGCCGATGCTCTTGTTGTAGGCCAGCACGTTCCGCAGGATGTAGATGCCGAAGGTGGGCGGAGTGTTGTAGAGGCTGTTCTTCTCGGCGTGGATCTTGTAGCGCAGGTAGCTGGGCAGGTCCTGGGCCTGGCACTGCTCGAGGAAGTCCTCGCGGATGATGGTGAGGGTCACGCCGCTGGGGCCGAGGTTCTTCTGGGCGCCGCCATACATGAGGCCGAAGGGGGCCACGTCGAAGGGCCGCCACATGAAGTCGCTGCTCATGTCGCAGACGAGCGGGACGCCGTTGGTCTCCGGGAACTCATGCCACTGGGTGCCCTCCACCGTGTTGTTGCTGGTGAAGTGCACGTAGGAGCTGTCGGGGCCGATGGTGATCTCGTTGGCGTAGGGCAGGCGGCTGAACTTCAGGTCCTTGGTGCTGCCGGCCACGCGGACGTTGTCGCCGCCCACGAGCTTGGCTTCCTTGGTGGCCTTCTCCGCCCAGTTGCCCGTGACGAGGTAGTCGGCCTTCTGGCCGCCGCGCAGCAGGTTCAGGGGGATCATGCCGAAGCTGAGGTGCGCGCCGCCCTGGAGCATCAGCACCTTGTAGTTGGCCGGCAGGCCCATCAGCTCCTTGGTGAGGGCGATGGCCTCCTCGTGGACCGCGTCGTACTCCTTGGCGCGGTGGCTGATCTCCATGACGGACATACCGGTTCCGGCAAAGTCCAGCAGCTCCGCCTGGGCGCGCTCGAGGGCCGGCAGGGGCAGACCGGCGGGGCCGGCGTAGAAGTTGATCATGCGATGGGTCATGGGTGACTCCTTGAGAAGAAACTGATAACCACCAAGTCACCAAGACACCAAGGAAAGAAGAAAGATCAGAGCTTTTCTTGGTGCCTTGGTGTCTTGGTGGTGAATTTTTTAGGCCTTGAAATCATTGAGAATGAGCACCACCTCGTCGCCGATGCGGCCGAGGTTCTCTTTGGAGCTGGCGCCGATGTGGGGGGCCATGAAGACGTTGGGGGCGCTCAGCAGGGGGCAGTCCGCCGGGGGCGGGTCGCTGGGCCAGACGTCCGTGCCGTAGGCCTTGACCTTGCCGCTCTGGAGGGCGGCGACGAGGTCGGCCTCGTTGACGCACTTGCCGCGGCCGGTGTTGATGATCATGACGCCGGGCTTCATCTGCTCGAGGAGGGCGGCGTTGATCATGCCGCGGGTCTCGTCCGTGAGGGGCGTGTGCATGCTGATGACGTCGGACTGGGCGGCGAGAGCCTCGAGGCTCACCAGCTCGGCGATGGGATGCTCCTTCAGGAAGGGATCATAGGCGAGCACCTTCATGCCGAAGGCCTGGGCGCGCTTGGCCACTTCGCTGGCGATGGCGCCGGCGCCCACGAGGCCCAGGGTCTTCTTGAACAGCTCGGTGCGCTTCAGCTCGCTCTTGAGGAACTTCCCCTCCTTCATGGAGATGTGGGCCTCGATGAGGCGGGCGGGGATGGCGACCATGAAGGCCATGGCCATCTCGGCCACCGCCACGCTGCTGGCGCGTGGGGTGTTCACGGCCTTCACGCCGCGCTCGGCGCAGGCCTTCTTGTCCACGTTGTCCATGCCCACGCCGCCGCGGATGACCAGCTTCAGGGCCGGGGCCTGGGCCAGGGTCTCCGGGGTGACCTTGGTCTTGGAGCGGACGAGCATGACCGTGGCCTCGGACAGGCGGGTCATGTCGTCGGTGACCTCGCCGAAGGTGGCCAGCCGCTTGGGCAGGCTGGCGTCGAAGGCGTCTGCGATGAGGATCAGCATTGCGTTTCTCCTGAGAGATGGATCAGTTCAACCTTCGTACATGCGGACCAGCAGGCCGGAGCGCAGCTTGGGCTCGAACCAGGTGGACTTGGGCGGCATCACCTCGCCGGCGTCCGCCACGGACATGAGCTGGGTGAGCGAGGTGGGATAGATGGCGAAGGCCACGGCGCAGCCCTCCTTGACCCGGCGCTCCAGCTCGTCCATGCCGCGGATGCCGCCGATGAAGTCGATACGGGTGTCGGTGCGGGGGTCCTGGATGCCGAGCACCGGCGCCAGCAGGTTCTCCTGCAGGATGCTGACATCGAGGCCGCGCACGGGGTCGCTGGCGGGGAAGCTCCCGGGCTTGGCCTTGAGCTCGTACCAGGTGCCGCCCAGATACATGCCGAAGGTGGTGGGGGCCAGGGGAGCGCGCTGGGCCGACACGGCCACGTCGAACTTCTCGCGCACCTGGGCCAGGAAGGCCTCCTGGCTCAGGCCGTTGAGGTCCTTCACCACACGGTTGTAATCCATGATCTTCAGCTGGTCGTGGGGGAACACCACGGCCATGAAGCTCTCGTAGGGTTCGTCGCCGGTGCCCGGGCCCTCGGCGGCGCGGCGGGCCTGGCCATAGCGGATGGCGGCGGCGGTGCGGTGGTGGCCGTCGGCGATGTAGAGGGCGGGCACGCCGTTGAAGAGGTGCACCAGCTCGTAGACCACGGTCTCGCCCGAGACCACCCACACGGTGTGGCCGATGCCGTCAGGTGAGACAAAGTCGTACATCGGAATCTGCTTCCGGATGTCGTTCACGATGTGGTCGATGTAGGGCACGGCCTTGTAGGCGAGGAAGACGGGCTCGGCGTTGGCAGCCTGCTCCGTGACGTGGCGGGTGCGGTCGTCCTCCTTGTCCTTGCGGGTGAACTCGTGCCGCTTGATGAGGCCGTTTTCGTACTCCTCCACGGAGCAGAGGCCCACCAGGCCGGCCTGCACATGGTCGCCCATGCGCTGCTGGTAGATGTAGAGGCAGGGCGTGTTCTCCTTGAACAGGGTGCCGCTCTCGATGAGCCCGCGCAGGTTCGCCACGCCCTTGGCGTAGACCTCGTCGGCGTGGATGTCGATGCCCGCAGGCAGGTCGATCTCGGGCCGTCCCACGTGGAGGAAGGAGTAGGGGTTGCCCTTGGCCAGCTCTGCGGCCTCCTGGGTGTTCACCACGTCGTAGGGGACGGCGGCGACCTGGGCGGCGAGCTCGGGCCGGGGACGGTGGGCGCAGAAGGGCTTCAGCTGGGACATGGGAACCTGCCATGGGAAGGGGCCCCCCGTGGGGCCACACAGGCGCCATTATTGCCCCATGGGTGCCCTTTGGCGGCAGGAAGTCGGGGCTTTTTGACGAAAGTCCCAATCTCGCGCGATTCCAGGACCGGATCGTCAAGCTCTCAGGCCTCGCCGAACTCCCGGTCCCGCTGGTCTGTGAGCATCGCCGCGTTCATGAGCAGCTCGGTGAGGGGCAGCTCCATGGTCTTCTCCACCCGGCAGGTCTCTACGAACTCGATGTCCGGGCGGTTCCAGCTGAGGATCTGATAGGCGGCGGGCAGGCCCTCCTCGGCCTGGAAGCCGGCATGGATCAGCTCGCCGTTCTTGAGGTAGAGCAGCCCCATGCCCGCCTCGGACTTGACGGTGAGGGTGCAGGACTTCTTCTCCCAGTTGAGCAGCTGCAGGATGCTGTTCAGGCCGATGCCACGGATCATGCCCGTGGGCTCGAACTGGGAGGCGGTCCGGATGGCGTCCATGAGGATGGTCAGCCGCGGGGGTTTGGTGAGGATTCGGATGGCCCCCAGCTGCAGCGGGGTGTTCAGGTGCTGGCTCTCATCCAGGCCCGTCATGACGATGATGGGGATCTGCGGGAAGAAGCGGCTGGCTTTCGCGATGAGGTTGAAGCCGTCCATGACGGGCATGTTGAGGTCCGTGACCAGGACATGAACCGGCTCCTCGCGCAGGATCTCCATGGCCTGGCCGCCATCCTGCGCCATGAGGATCTTGAACCCCTGCAGGCCTTTGAGCCCAGCCCGGTAGAGGCTCAGGGTGGCCCGGTCATCCTCCACCACCAACAGAGTCTTGGCGGGGCCCTCGGAGGGCAGGAGGGAACGGATATGACTAGATATGCTCATGGACAAAGCTCATCGGCTGGGCCCAGGGTAACGCTTATTTCGTTCCAGTTCCTTATCGCTCATCGCCTTTAGGAATTTTCCGGTCAGGTTTGGGCTCCTTGGCCAGGATGGCCAGGGCTTCGGCCGAATCCCCAGGGTTCCTGCCCTCCCAGGCCACCACCCAGGGGGGCAGCTCGGCGTCCTCGTAGTCCCGCAGCTTCCGGTGCCAGCTCACCAGGGACTGCACCATGGCCTCATGGATGTTCTCGGCCCTGGGCGCGATGTGGCCTTCCCAGATGGGTTCCCGGAAATACTTCAGCAGGGTGGCTTCGGCGGGCTTGCCCCAGACGGCATAGGTGCGGTCCAGGGGGCCGCCCACGGGCTTCTGGTTGAGGTTCTCGCCATAGAGGTAGAAGAAGACCGCATCGCCGTCGCTCCAGTGCCGCAGGACGCCGAAGGCCCCCTTCAGCAGGTGGTTCTGCAGGGCCAGATCCAGGGGCTTCTCGGTGCGGAAGTCCCAGGGGCCCACATGGGCGTGGGCCACCGAGGGGTAGCCCACCTCGGTGATCATCACCGGGCGCTGGAACCTGGCCGTGAGGGTGCGGGCCTTGTAGACCACCCACCACCAGGCGTCCCGCACCTGCGCGTCGCTGGGGTACTCGTCGTACTTGGCGATGGGGTCGTAGGTGTTGATGCCGATCACGTCCAGGCAGTCGCCGAAGGTGAAGCTGTCGTGGCTGTCGAAGTTCACGCTGTAGACCAGCTTGCCCTTGTAGACTTCGCGGACCGCGGCCGCCAGGCGCCGCCACTGGTCGGGGAAGGCCTGGGTGGAGGCCATCTCGGTGCCGAGGCTGAACCACTCCACGCCACCCGCCTGGGCCAGGGTGGCCAGCCGCACGTTGAAGGCGGTGTAGTTCTGCCACCAGAGGTCCCAGTTGTCCGGACTGATGTTGCCGCGCCACCACTCGGCGTTCTCGGCCTCGTCCCGCATGTTGAGGGTCGGGAAGAACATCATCCGCAGGCCCCGGGCCTTGGCCTGCTGGAAGGTCAGGACCAGGGCGGCCTCGGAGGGGCTGGAGGTGGGATGCCGACGGATCTCGTTGCTTTGGCCCGTGTCCATGCGGTAGATGGCCTGCAGGCTGACGCAGGTGGCCCCGGTCTTGGCGATGCGGTCCAGCTCCTCGCCGTAGTCGTAGTCCGGCAGGCCCGCGTAGAGCCCCAGGACCATCCCTCGGGGCTGAGGCACCAGGGCCCGGCGCTGGGCCCGCCGCACAAAGGCAAGGGTGAGCGGGAGGGCCAGGATGGCGATGAGGGCGAGGACGCGACGGGGCATGGGAACGGCTCCAATCTCCAGCCTAGCGGCTGGAGATTGGAGATAGGAGAAGCTTTACCTGGTTCGTGAACCGCAGGTTCACGAGGGCGCCTGATCCTCGGTCCGTTCGACCCGTACCTGCACGACCCGCGTCCCCTCCATGCGCAGCACGGTGAGGCGCGCGCCTTCGACGGCGACGGACTCCTGGGCCTTGGGGATCCGTCCCAGGCGGGCCATGACCAGGCCGGCGAGGGTGTCGAAGCCATCCCGTTCCCACTCGACGCCCAGGATCCCGGCCACGTCCTCCACATGGGTCTGGCCGGAGACGAGCCAGATCCCGGGGGCCTGCTCCACCATGCCGGCTGGGGCCTCGTGCTCGTCCTGGATCTCGCCGAAGACCTCCTCGAGCAGGTCCTCCAGGGTGACCAGCCCGGACACACCGCCGAACTCGTCGACGACCAGGGCCAGCTGGGTGCGGGCCCGCTGGAGGTCCCGCAGGAGGTCGGCCACGGGCTTGCTCTCGGGCACGAAGTGGGGGGGCTTCATGAGGGAGCCCAGGGGGGGCTTGGCGCCGTCCGGCAGCTGCATCAGGTCCTTGACCAGCAGCACGCCGCGCACCTGGTCGATGGTGCCCTCGAAGACCGGCAAGCGGGAGTGGCGGCTGGTGGTGAAGGCGGCCCAGGCCTCGAGGATCGTGGCCTCCAGGGGCAGGGCGATGATGCGGGTGCGGGGCGTCATGACCTCGCGCACCACGGTGTCACCGAAGCTGACCACGTTGCGGATGAGCTCCCGGTCCTCGGCCTCGAGGATGCCCTCGGCCTCGCCCTCTTCCAGCAGCGCGGTGACGGCTTCGTCGGTGGGTTCCTCCTCCTCGACGTCGCGGGCCTTGTCCTCGGCCTGCTGCCGCATGATGCGCCGCGCCACCGGGTCCACCAGCAGGGCCAGGGCGGCCATGGCCGGGGCGAAGAGGGGGAACAGCCGCTGCAGCCAGAGGCTTGGATCCCGGGCGGCCAGCATGGCTGGGAGCATCAGGTCCAGCAGCCAGAGGGAGGCCAGCAGGAGGAGCGAGAAGGTCCAGCCCCCGCCCGGCAAGGTCTTGGCCAGAGGCCAGGCCAGGGCGGCCAGGGCCAGCAGAAGGGCCTGATTCCACAGCCGCAGGGCCATGCCCATGGATCGGGGATGCTCCAGCAGGGCCGCCAGCCGGGGATCCAGGATTGCCCCTTCCTCCAGCAACCGCCGCCGCTGCAGCGAGGGCAGGGTATGGAAGGCCGTCAGCAGGATCGCCATGGCGCATCGATAGAGCAGCACCGCCAGGACGGCGAAGAGGAGCCAGGTGGGGGTGGGACTTATTGCGGGATCAGCCATGATCCGATCAATGTTACCTCGAATCTCTTCGGGACTGGATCAGCCGGGTAACTTCGGCGCGGGCCTCGGGGCTGAGCTTCACCTTGCGGAGCTCCGCTTCGCGGAAGTATTCCTCGGGATTCCGGCACAGGCCGTCCGGAGTCGCGGCCAGTCCCTTGCGGGCGCGGGCGGCGTTGAGAAAGACGTAGGGTTCCTTGGCCAGCTCAGGGCTGCGCAGGAAGTGGCGGAAGGTCCACCAGCCCCCGATGCAGAACCACACGGCGATGACGCTCACGGCGTAGCGCTGGAGGCGCCGCATGAGGAGCGGTGTCTCGCGCACGTTCCGCCAGGCCTGGCAGGCCCAGAGGTTGATGACGATGAGGGCGGCGGCCAGCAGGAGCGTGCCCGTCCAGCCCAGGGTGCCCCAGTCCCAGCCCGTGAGGCCCACGAAGAAGGGCGTCAGCATCACGCCGAAGATCATGTTGAGGTGCAGCATGTAGAGCAGCAGGCTCTCGTGGCTGGCGGCGACCACCAGGTTGGGGCCCGGCAGGCGGGGCCGCAGCTTCTCGATCACGCCCAGGGCCGCGCCGCCCATGAGGATCCAGCCCAGGCGGTTGAGGACGCTGGGGAGGGTGGTGTTGTGCAGGGTGGTGAGCTCGTTCCAGGTCCAGGCCCCCATGGGCCCCTTCAGCAGCCAGGTGCCGGGGGCGGTCTGGATCCAGGTGCCCTGCCACAGCCAGGCCTTCTGGTAGGTGGAGCCGAAGAGCCAGCAGGCGAAGCCCAGCACGGCCAGGCCCGCCAGCCACTTGGCCTCGCTCAGGCGGGCCTGCCCGTCCGCCCCGGCCTCGGTGCGGCCCCAGCGGTAGAGGCCCCCCAGGAACGAGCCGAAGGCCGGGAAGGCGAGCCAGGGGAAGAGCGGGAAGAGGGCCTGGAGGCCCCGGTCGGAGTTGCCGTTGAGGAGGCCCCGGATGGGCATCCATAGGCCATCGCCGACGCCGGTGGCCCAGACGTAGGGGGCGACCAGGCAGACCACCACGGCCAGCAGCAGGGCCACCCAGGCGTAGACACGAGGGTGACGGATGATCCGGGCCAGGGCCTGCAGGATGAGCAGGCTGAAGACGATGCACTGCAGCACGTCGATCTTGTAGATCTCCTTCTGCTTCTGCACGGTGGCCAGGACCGTCCAGTCGGCGAAAGTGAAGCCCGGTGCATGGAGCGCGTAGGCGCAGAGCAGGATGAAGCCCAGTCGCTTCGCCGTGTCGGGCCAGAAGGGACGGAGGGTGCCATCCGCCTTGAAGGTGCTGAGGGCGAGGCTGAACCCCGCCGCCATGGCGAAGCTGGGGGCCGGCAGGCCGTTCAGGAAGTTGAGCCACTCGGGCCGCAGGCCCGGGGTCAGCCACACGTTCACCGTGTGCGTCTGGATCATCACGATCACGGCCCAGCCGCGGAGCAGGTCGATCCAGTCGCAGCGCTTCGAGGGGGTGAGATCCGTCCAGATGGACATGGGGCGCTCCTAGTTGGACTGCTTCCGCATCACACTGTGCTGCTTGCCGTAGAGGAAGTAGATGACGAAGCCCAGGGCCAGCCAGGTGATGAGGCGCCACCAGTTGGCCACCGGGAGGGAGAACATGAGCATGAGGCAGGTGAGCACGCCCATGACCGGCACGAAGGGCACCCAGGGGCAGCGGAAGGGCCGCTCGGCTTCGGGGTGCGTCTTGCGCATGATGAGCACCGCGGCGCAGACGATGACGAAGGCCAGCAGGGTGCCGATGTTGGCCAGGTGCAGCAGGGCGTCGATGGGCAGGAAGCCCGCCAGGGCGCCCACAAAGACGCCCACCAGGATGGTGGACTTCCAGGGGGTGCGGAACTTCGGATGCACGTCGCCGAAGGTGCCCTTGGGGAGCAGGCCGTCCCGGGCCATGGCCAGGAACACGCGGGGGCCGCTGAGCATCATGACCAGCAGCACCGAGGTGATGCCGCTGACGCCCGCCGTGGCGATGAGGCCCTCGGCCCAGCCCATGCCCTTCTGCTTGAAGGCGGTGGAGACGGGGGCGTTGATGTCCAGCTGGTCGAACTTCACCATGCCCGTGAGCACCGCCACCACGGCGATGTAGAGCACCGTGCAGACCAGCAGGGAGACGATGATGCCGATGGGCACGTCGCGCTGGGGGTTCTTGGCCTCCTCGGCGTGG
>JAAXXS010000333.1 GCA_013334395.1 Holophagaceae bacterium
CCACGAGGTTGCGCATGGCGGCGCTGGTGCGGAGGCGGCGGGAGCGGTTCAGCATGGGGACTCCTCCTTCTTGGGCAGGCTGGCGGTGAGCAGGGCTTCGAGCAGGTCGGACTTGGGCGGACAGGTGGCGTGGGCCGGCGCGCCCACCCGGGCAAAGGCCTCGGCGGTGCCCTGGCCCCAGGCGAAGCGCCGCGCGGCGACCGCCAGCGGGCCGAGCAGCTCGGCCTGCAGGGGACTCAGGGCCAGCACGGCCGCCACGCTCGGCAGCGGCGGCAGCGGCTCGGCGGCGGCCTCGCGGTGCGTGATCCAGGGATGCAGGCGCCAGGCGGTGCCCTGGGCCGCGGACTCCAGGAAGCCCCGGCTGCGCTCGCCCCGCACCAGCAGGAAGTCGCCGCCTTCCGGGAAGGTGGCCCGCAGCAGCGCCCAGAGGGCCTCGGCGCGGGCCTCGGCGGGCACCTGCACCGAGAGATCCCGGCGGCCCAGGGCCTCCGCCGTGCCGACCCCCTGCACCAGGCAGCGCGTCCCGTCCGGCAGCACCGAGGCCACGGCCCGGGCGCCGGCCGGGCTCAGCACCAGCGCGGCTGCCAGCTCCGACCAGGGCCGGGGCGGCGGAAAGCCCGTGGGCTCCGCCTGGGTGATGAGGTAGGGCACGGGCTCCCAGCCCGCCCGGCGCACGACGTCCGCCAGGGGGTGCCGCGCAGGCCGGGCCAGCGCCAGGCGGGGGAGTCCAGAGGGCAGGGTCATGCCAGCCCGATGCCCTTGAGCACCTGCGCCAGGAGCTCCCGGTCGTCGGTGCCGCGCGCCTCGGCCCGGCGCAGCTCGCCCTCGGGGGCGTAGGCCACCTGCAGCAGGAGGCTGCCGTCGGCCTGGGGCGTGGCCAGGGCGCCCAGGGGCTGCTGGCAGCCGCCGCCGATGCCCGCGAGCACCTGGCGCTCCAGGGTCACGCAGCGGGCCGTCATGGCATCGTGGAGCTCCGCCAGGGCTTCGATGAGGTCAGGCCGATCCGCCCGGGCCTCGGCCAGCAGGGCGCCCTGCCCCGGCGCCGAGGGCAGCTCTTCGGGCGTGAGGGCCCGCACGGTCAGGCCCGACAGGTCCAGCCCCAGCCGCTTGAGGCCAGCGGCGGCCAGCAGGGTGGCGTGGAGGGGTTCCTCCCGCAGCACGCCGTCCCGCACACGCTGCAGGCGGGTCTGCACGTTGCCGCGGATCCAGGTGAAGCGGGCCTTCGGGAACAGCTGGCTGAGCACCCGCTGGCGCCGCACCGCGCTGGTACCGATGACCAGGTCTTCGGGCGCGTCAGGGCGCAGCACCAGCCAGTCCGCGGGATCCTCGCGCAGCGGGATGCAGGCGGCCACGATGCCCGCGGGGCGCTCCAGGGAGACGTCCTTGAGACTGTGGATGAGCAGGTCCGCCTGGCCAGAGCCCATGGCATCCTCCAGCTCCTTGGTGAAGAAGCCGCCGCCCTGCTGCTTGTCCAGGGGGCCCAGTAGCCACTGGTCACCGGAGGTGGAGAACTTGCGCCAGGTGACGTCGTAGCCACGAGCCTCGAGGAACTTCACCATGGGCTCGGCCTGGCCCACGGCCAGGGCGGAACCTCGGGTGGCTACCGTAACGTGGCTTCTCATGAATTAACCGCCTCTCCGTTGGCTGGGGGCTTGGGTTGGGTCTGGATCAG
>JAAXXS010000334.1 GCA_013334395.1 Holophagaceae bacterium
TCCAGCTGCCAACCTTGGCGAAGTGCTGGGCCTTGTTCAGAGTGGCTTCGGACTCCCGCAGGTCGTTCTCCAGCTGTTTGCTCCGGGTGATGTCGAGGAGGGAGCCGAACAGCCGGGTGATCTTGCCATCGGGGCCCCGCTCAGCATGCCCCCGGGCCAGGAAGATCCTCGTCTCGCCCTTCGGCAGGAGGGCGCGCAGCTCGATCTCGTAGGGGGTGCCCTCCCGCCGTGCGTCCTCCACGAGGGGTTTCAGCCGAGCCATGTCCTCGGGGTGGTAGCAGCTCGCCTGCCCGGCGAAGGTGGGGGCCCCAGCGGTGGGGTCCCGCTGGAGGATCCGGAACATCTCCTCCGACCAGGTCACGGTGTCGGTAGCCACCTCCCACTCCCAGCTCCCGACCTGGGCGATGGCTTCCGTGCGCGCGAGCATGGCTTCTCGGGCCCGCAGGGCATCCTCAAACCGCTTGCGGTCGGTGATCTCCTCCTTGACCCCGACGTAGCCGGTCAGGACACCCTGCGGGTCCCGGACGGGTGAGATCCAGGCCTGCTCCCAGAAGAGGTCTCCGTTCTTCTTCCGGTTCAGGAACTCGCCCTGCCAGGTCCTGCCCGCGCTGATGGTGTCCCAGAGCTCCTTGTAGACTGCTGGCGTCGTATACCCCGACTTGAGGAGGCTCGGCTTCTGCCCCAGCACTTCCGGGAGGGTGTAGCCGGTGATCTCGGTGAACTTGGGATTGACGTATTCGATGGCGCCCGAGGTGTCGGTGATGACGATGGAGGTCGGGCTCTGCTCCACGGCGGTGGAGAGCTTGCGCAGGGTGTCATGTGTTTTCCGGCCGGAGGTCAGGTCGATGAGGGCGATGCGGACCTCCTGTCCGCCCTGGCCATCCTCGCCACTCAAAGCCTGCAGGAGCACCCAGAACACGGTCCCATCGCTGCGGACCATGCGCACCTCCCAGGCTTGGGGGTCACCAGTCTGGGCAACCTGCCTGAGGTGGCGTCGGCAGGTCGCCGCGTCGCCAGGGAAAACAAGGCTGGCGAAGGGCTGGTGCAGCAGGGTGTCCCGAGGCCGGCCCAGCAGGGTGGCCGAGGTCTGGTTGGCCTCCAGGATCTGTCCGCTGGCGCTGAGGGTGCAGTAACCGACCGGCGCCCGGTCGAAGAGGTCGAAGTGGCGGGCCCGGGCAAGGTCGAGTTCCTCCTTCGCTCGCCGCAGCTCCTCGTTCTGGAGCTCCAGCTCGAGCTGATAGACCCGCAGCTCGTGGAGGGTCCTCAGCTCCGCTTCGAGCGCCAGAGGCTCCTGCGCACCTGGCAGTGCTGGAGCCTTGGGTTTCAGCCGAGCCTCCGCCTGGTCGCGAAGCGCGCGGGCTGGGGGGAGGGGCTTGGGAGACTTGACCATGTAGTCCCCTGATCGACCGCCCCCTCCCGGCGGTCAATTTCTGGCCCCCCTCCAGGCAAGGTTTACCGGCGAGTCCGGGGGGCTCCGGTCAGCCCTGCTTGTCCGTCCGCACCACCAGCACATCGCAGGGGGCGAGGCGCACCACCCGGGCCGCGGTGCTGCCGAAGAGCAGGCGCTCCAGCGTCGAGTGGCCGACCTGGGCCACCACCAGCAGGGTGCTGGGATCCGCCTCGGCGATGAGCTCCTCGGCGGGTCCGCCCCACTTCACGACGACCGTGG
>JAAXXS010000180.1 GCA_013334395.1 Holophagaceae bacterium
CTCCAGACCTGGAGGCTGCGGGTGCCGAAGCGCAGGGCGATGGGCTCCTGCTTGGTCTGGGGCGAAGGCCCCGCCAGGTAGAGCAGCCGCTCGGCGCGGCCCAGCAGCATGGCCTGGGCGTAGGGGGTGCCCTGGGTGCGGTCCGCCTCCAGGCGCCAGCCGCCCATGCGGGGCTTCTGCACCCGGTTGTGGCTGCGGGTGCCCGGGGTGGCGCTGAGCCGGAACTGAGCCTCCATGGGCTCCGTCTCGCCGCGCATCCACACCTGGATGCGGTAGCGCAGGCCTCCCTGGGCCTCGGCGGCCAGGGGAAGGGCCAGGAACAGCAGCAGGAACCATCGACGCACGGTAAACCACCTTCCCTCTGAGGATGCCAGCCTGTGCGATCCTGGACCAGAGACACACGCCGATGCCCATCTGCTTCGACCTCGATGGAACCCTGGGAACCTTCAGCTCGGGATACGTGCTGCTGCGGGAAGCCCTCGGTGAGCTCTGGGGCCAGGCGCCCACCCGGGAGGAGCTCGGCCGCTGCGCGGGTTCCACCGACTGGGAGATCGTGGACGAGCTCCACCGCATGCGCTACGGAACGGGGCTGGAGGAGGCCGGCTACGGGGCCTACGAGGCCGCCTGTGTGCGGCGGTTCCGCGAGACCTTCACCCCCGGGGGCCAGGCCGCCGTGGCCTTCCGGGGCGTACTGGAGGGCATGCACTGGCTCGCCACCACCCGGCGGGTCTGGCTGGTCTCCGGCAACGCGCCCGGGCTGCTGGCCTTCAAGGCCGAAGTGCTGGGCATCGACCCCGCCATCCCCCGCCTGGGTTCGCTGCCCCGCCACGACCGCTCGGACCTGCTGCGCCTGGCCCGGCGCGGCTGCCCGGGCCCGCACCTCTACTTCGGCGACCGGCCCCACGATCTGGCGGCGGCCCGGGCGGCGGGCATGCCCTTCGTGGGCGTGGGTGAGCAGGTGCCCGGCGCCCACCCGATCCTCGGGGCGGATGCCCCCGCCACCCTGGTGGTGGAGGTGGCCACTCGGCACGCCAGGACGGACGCTAGCGAGTCCTGACCTCGAAGTCATCCAGGAAGGCTGCGGTACGCGCGTCGCCCTCTCTCCGGATGATGGCCTGGGCATGGTGCACGCGGCCCCGGCGGACCACCACGATTCCCTCGACAATCCCGCCGGTGGGACTCTTCACCTTGTAGCGGAACCCCGGCCCCTTCTCGGGGGGCAGGTCCGTGCGCTGGATGGCGCCGAAGCGGTAGCCCAGGAAATTACGGAAGGTGTTGAGGATGTCGCGCGGCGTGCTGCCGCCCTTGTCCCCGGGGGGGAGGTTGCCCACGGCCACGCTGAAGGTCTCGTCCAGGCGCCCTGCGGGGCTCATGGCCAGGTCGAACCACTCCACCTCGCCAAAGGGACCCGGGTCCGTGTGCCGGTGCAGCTTGGGCCTTCCCGGGAAGGTGGCAGCGATGCCAAGGTTCTCGTTCTCGACCCGGTGCGGATCCTCCTTGCACCCCGTGAGGGCGAGCAGCACCACCAGACACCACCAGATGCGGGACATGACTTTCCCCCTAGGGCTCCATCGGTTGGCTGGACTAGGAAGTTGATTCCCTGCGCCCGGCTTCTGCCCAGCGCTGGGCCTCCCGGGGATCCCTCAGCACACCGTGACCGCCCAGGTAGGCCTCGGCGAGGGCCTCCATGGCACCGGGATGCCCTGCTTCTGCGGCTTTCCGGAACCAGAGCGCGGCGGTCTGGAAGTCCCGATTCCGGTGGAAGCTGCCCTTGCGGTGGGCCAGTCCCAGCTGGAAGCAGGCCTCGGGATCCCCAGCCTCGGCCGCCTCCCGCAGCCGGTCCCGGCCTGTGCGGGGACCCTCCCGGCGTAGCTGCCGGGCCTGCCAGGCGAGCATCAGCAGGGGCGGGGTCATGAAGAGCAGGGGCAGGTGGTAGAGCTGGGAGGAACCCACCCAAAAGAAGATCAAGGCCACACCGAGCCAGAGCGCCGCCAGGAGGAGGGCTCCCACCAGCAGCAGCCCCCGGACAGGCCGGTGCTCCAGGGCCCGGTCGGCGAGGGCTTCGGCGCCTGCCATGGCCTTCCCGGCCACCTGGACCAGGGGATCCGCCGGGGCGGCATCGTGTCGCAGGAGGCTGTGGGAGAGGGGCGGAAAGGGCCGCAGACGCTCCGCCGTGAGGGCCCACTCCCGGGCCTTGGCCTCGTCCGCGGGAACCCCGTCGCCCTCCTGGTAGGCCTGGGCCAGCCAGGCCGCCGCAGGACCGAATCCCAGGGCCGCGGCCCGCTGGTACCAGGTCTCGGACTCGCCTGATTCCGGCAGAGGGAGGCCCTGTCCCGTACGCAACGCCTCGGCCAGGCGGAAGGCCGCCTCGGGATGGCCCCGCAGCGCCGCCCGCCGGAACCGGTCCAGCCCGGTGGCCTGGCCGCCGTGGCCCTGCCCGCCTTCCATGAACACCAGGCCCTCCTGGAACTGGGCCTCCCGGCCCCCCAGGGCCGCGGCCCGCTCCAGATACCACCGGGCCAGAGGCGGGTGGTGCGCGCCCCGGGCCCACCGCAGCCAGAGCTCCTCGGGCTGCTCCGAGAAGCGGGCCAGCCAGCTGCGAAAGAGCCGCTCGGCCAGGGTCACCGCGGGGACGGAGGCCTTCAGCAGGCCGCCGATGATCGAGCCCACCGCGAAGGTCCAGGCTGCCAGGATCAGGACCCCCTTCCAGGCGTTCGCGAGGAAGGCCAGGGGGGTCCACTGCAAGGCCAGGGGCCCAAGCAGCACCAGGACCAGCAGGGCCGCCCCGCGACCCCAGAGCCGCCAGGCCTCCTGGGCCTTCGCAGTGCGGCTCACCGGCCTCTCAGGGCTTCATCCAGCGCCCGCCGGGCCAGGCCCTCGCCGTAGCCCGACCAGCGCTTGATGAGGCGCCCCTCCCGGTCGACGAGGATCGTCGTGGGAATGCCTGGAATCGGCCCGAAGGCGTCCAGGGCGCTCCCGCTGTCGGGCAGGTAGGCCACGAGACCCAGCTGCGGATTCTGGGCCAGGAAGGGCTTCACATCCCCCCAGCCGCCGCGGTCCACGGAGATGGGCAGCACCACGTAGGCCTCCCCGCCTGCCTTCTGCAGCTCTGCCACCTCGGGCAGCGATTTGCGGCAGGGCGGACACCAGGTGGCCCAGACATCCACCAGCACCACCCGGCCCCGGTAGTCCGCCAGGGTGTGGCGCTGGCCCTCGGCGTCCCGGAAGGCCACCCGGCTGACGTCCGTGCCCGGCTTCGCGCCCTCGGAGCCACCCCCGCCCCCGAGGAGCCCGCGAAAGAGGACGACCCCACCCAGCAGCAGGCCCCCACCGACCAGCAGCGCCGCCACGCCCAGCCGCCAGCGGGATTCGGGCACGTAGGCATCAGCCATGGAGGCTCCGGATGAGAGGCTTCAGGGTAATGCGAGTGTCGGCTACTTCATACTGGAGGGATGTCGCTCATCTCCGCCGCCCGCCTCCGTTCCTTCCTCTCCTCGGTGCACCTGCTCGATGCCCGCCCGGGCCCCGTGGACTATGCCGCCGGCCACCTGCCCGGCGCCCACCACGCCGACCTGAACCGGGACCTCAGCACCGCCATGGACGCGGACCATGATCCCGCCCGGGGCGGGCGGCATCCCCTGCCCCCCGTGGCCCGCTTCGCGGCCCAGGTGGCCGCCTGGGGCCTCACGCCCGCGAGCCAGGTGGTGGTCTACGACGCCAGCGGCGGCGGCAACGCCGCGGCGCGGCTCTGGTGGATGCTGCGGGCCCTGGGCCACCGGCAGGTGCTGGTGCTGGATGGCGGCCTGGCCGCGGCCCTGGCGGAGGGGCTGGCGCTCAGCACCGACTGCCCTGCCCCGGCGGCTCTGCCGCCCTATCCCGCCGCGGGCTGGACTCTGCCCCAGGTGGAGGCCGAGGCCGTGGAAGCGCTGCGGCAGGATCCTGCCTGGAAGCTGCTGGACGTCCGCTCCGCCGAGCGCTGGCGCGGGGACACCGAGCCCTTCGATCCCGTGGCGGGCCACATCCCCGGCGCCCTGAACCTGGCCTGGGCGGACAACCTGGCGGCGGATGGGCGCTTCAAGGCCCCGGAGCTGCTCCGGGCCCAGTACCTGGCCCTGCTCGGGGGCACGCCGCCCGAGCGCCTGGCGGTGCACTGCGGCAGCGGCGTAACCGCCTGCCAGACCCTCCTGGCCCTCGAAATCGCCGAGCTCCCCGGCGCCTCGGTCTACATGGGCAGCTGGAGCGAGTGGTGCCGCAGCGGCCGGGACCGGATTCCCGGATGAACCCCTGGAAGGGCCTCCGCGGCCTGCCCCGGGAGGTCTGGCTCATCTGCGCCAGCACGCTGGTGAACCGCCTGGGCACCATGGCCCTGCCCTTCCTGGTGCTCTACCTCACGGAGGCCCGCCACTGGTCCCCGGCGGAGGCCGGCTTCGGGATGATGGCCTACGGCGCCGGCGCCCTGGTGGTGGGGCCCTTCTCGGGCCGCCTGGCGGACCGCCTCGGGCATGTCCACGTGCTGAAGGCCAGCCTCTGGAGCGCCGGGACCATGCTCCTGGCCCTGCCCTTTGCCACCACCAAGCCCCTGCTGTTCGTCCTGATTTTCCTTTGGGCGGGGCTGACGCAGGCCTTCTGGCCCAGCTCCATGGCCCTGCTCGCGGGCCTGGCCAAGCCAGAGCAGCGCAAGGCCGTCTTCGCCCTCCATCGCCTCTCGGTCAACCTGGGCATGGCCGTGGGCCCGGCCATGGGCGGGCTGATCGCCCACGTCAGCTACCGCTGGGTGTTCTGGACAGATGGCCTCAGCACCCTGGCCGGGGCCCTGATGCTGACCCTGATCATGAAGCGGACCCCGGCGCCCCCCGCCCTGCCCCCGGACCACCCGCCTGGCGGCAGTCCCTGGCGCGACTCCCGGCTGGCCTTCCTGCTGCTGCCCTTCATCCCGCTGTTGATGGTGTTCTTCCAGATCGAGGGGACCCTGCCCCTCTGGGTGGTGCGGGACCAGGGCCTGAGCCTGCGCTTCTTCGGCCTGCTCTTCACGATCAACACGCTGCTGGTGGTGGCCCTGGAGGTGGCCCTCAACCTCGCCATGGCCCAGTGGCCCCACCGCAAGCAGTTCCTGGTGGGTGCGCTCTGCTTCGCCACGGGCTTCGGCCTGACCGCCTGGGCCACGGGCCCCGC
>JAAXXS010000181.1 GCA_013334395.1 Holophagaceae bacterium
GTAGGGTTCGGCCTTGAGGGCCGCCTCGGCGCGCTGGCCCCGGGCCGTGGCCGTCTGGGCCAGAAAGGCGTTCAGGTCCACGCGGTGGATCCAGGGCAGCAGCTCCAGGCCCGGCTCCGAGTCCGGCGGCAGGGCCAGGTCCAGGATGCGCAGCGCGGGCCGCTTGAGGGACTGCCAGGCGTCCAGGGTGAACAGCGGCTCCGGCGCAGCGGTGGCGGTGACGAGGGCGTCGAAGCCCTCGGGGTCGTGCTGGAGCTGCAAGAGGTCCACGGTGGCCAGGCCCAGGGGATCGGCCAGGTCATGGGCCTTGCTGCGGGTGCGGTTGGCCACCACCACTTTGAAGCCGCGCTCAGGCAGTCGCTCCGCCAGATACTGGGTCATGGGTCCGACGCCGACCAGGGCCACGCTGGAACCGGGCTCCAGGCCCTCGGTCAGGTGCTTCAGGGCCACGGTGGCGACGCTCACGTTGCCGTCCGCCAGCCCCAGCCGGGCGCGCAGCCGCTGGCCCTCGCGGATCACGTCCTCGACGGCCGTCTGGGCCTCCTCGCCTGCCACCCCCACTTCCCGCGCCGCCACCAGGGCGTCCTTGAGCTGGCCGGGGATCTCCCGGTCGCCCAGGTTGGCGGACTCCAGGCCCGCGGACATGGCCAGCAGGTGGGTCCAGGCCTCCTCGCCCTCGTAGCGGCGGAAGCCCGGGCCGGGGTCGATGCCCTCGGCCTCGCCGCCCCAGACCATCCAGAGCACCCGCTGGCAGGTGGCCAGGTAGACCAGCTCCCGGGCCCCGGCCTGCTGCTGCCACGCGTGCAGGTGGGTGGAAAGCCCCTCCCGCACCACGTGGTGCGCCACCTGGTCCAGGTCGTGGACCGGCGCGTGGAAGCTGATGAGGACGGGTTCCATATCGACTGGAATGATCGGCTGCGGAAGCACCGCGTCGGTCATCGCTTCGTCATGCAGCCCCGAAAGTGGAGGTCATCACAAGTGTCAGCGCCGGGAACCGAACAACGCCTCCACCGCGTCCCAGTCCCACTCGGGCAGCGGGGCCGTCCCGTCGCGCAGGGACTGCTGCGTGAGCCACGCGTCGTAGATCACCAGGGCGCACATGGCCTCGGCGACGGGCACGATGCGCGGCGCGATGCAGGGGTCGTGGCGGCCGTGGGTGGCGATGTCCGCGGGGTTGCCGTCGCGGTCGATGGTCTTCTGGATCTTCGAGATGGAGCTGGTGGGCTTCACCGCCAGGCGCACCACCACCGGCGCGCCGGTGCTGATGCCGCCCAGAGTGCCTCCGGCGTCATTCTTCAGCGGCCCGCCGGGACCCAGCGGGTCGTTGTTCTGGCTGCCCCGGAGACGGGCGCTCTCGAAGCCCGCGCCCAGCTCCACGCCCTTCACGGCGCCGATGGACATGCAGGCCAGGGCCAGCAGGCCGTCCAGCTTGCCGAAGGCGGGATCGCCCAGCCCCACGGGCAGGCCCTCGATCCAGACTTCGCAAATGCCGCCCACGCTGTCGCCCTCGGCCCGGGCGGCTTCTACGGCGGCGCGCTGGGCCGCGAAGGCGGCGGGGTCCGCCACCCGCAGGGGGTTGGTCTCCACGAAGGCCCAGTCCACGGCCGTCCCGGCGATGGCGGCGATCTCGCGGTTGAACCCGCGCACGGTGATGCCCAGGGCCGCCAGCTGCTGCTTGGCCCAGGCCCCCGCCGCCACCCGACCCAGGGTCTCGCGCCCGCTGCTGCGGCCGCCCCCGCGGGGATCCCGCAGGCCGTACTTGCGGTCGTAGGTCAGGTCCGCGTGGCCCGGCCGGAAGAGGTCCGTGATGGCCTTGTAGTCACCGCTGCGCTGGTTCTCGTTGAACACCACCATGGCGATGGGGTGCCCCGTGGTCCTCCCCTCGAAGACCCCGCTCAGCACCTGCACCTGGTCGGCCTCCTTGCGGGGCGTCACCAGGTCCGACTGGCCGGGCCGACGCCGGTCCATCTCCGCCTGGATGGCCTCCAGGTCAAAGGGCAGCCCCGGCTTCACGCCGTCCAGCACCACACCCACGCCCGCCCCGTGGCTCTCGCCGAAGGTGACGATGCGGAAGGACCGGCCGAAGGAGGAGGGGGAGTCGAAGAGCATCCCTCCATTCTGGGGCAGGGGGCCCTTTCGGTCATCCGGGGATTCGGTCCATCCTAGGGTCATCCAAGATCAGCGCCCCAGGAGGGCAAGCAACTGCGGCCGGATGGCGGTTCGGTCGAAGCGGGAGCGGCAGGCCCGATCCGCCTCGGTCCGGCGTCGATCCACTTCGGCGTCGTCCAAGCACCAGATGCCCAGAAGCGCTTCGGACAGGGCCTCGGGAGAGAAGGCGTCAACCACAGCCCCTAGTTTGCCGTCTTCCAAGATCTCCAGGGGCCCTCCATGGTCAGGACCCACCATGAGGAGCCCCCGGGCCGCCGCTTCTGGAAACACCATGCCGAACGGCTCATCCAGAGTCAGGAGAGCGAAGGCGTCACAGGCGGCGTAGACCTCCTGGAGGGCCTGTTCAGAAAGGAATCCATGAAAGCGTACGGAACCTGCAGGACTGGAATCCTGGGCCAGTTTCTCCAAGGATGGTCGCGAAGGGCCCTCTCCTACCACGTGCAGTTCGCACGGGGCCGGACTGGACGCAGCGAAGAGGTTGAAGCCCCGAATGACCGTATCGATATTCTTCAGCACTTCGAGGCGAGAGTGGACCAGCACGCGCCGAGTGTTGCGATCAAGGCCACTTCGTGGCGCCACGACTTGTGGGAAGCGCACCACCGGATAGAGCACCTGTTCTTCGCATCGACCATAAATGCGCCTGGCATTGTCGCGACTGAACGCGCTGATGGCATAAATTACGTCCAGCCCCGCGCAACCCTCCAAGTCATATTGCTTCCTGGCCTGAAGGCTGGAGAAGCTAGCCATGGCGCGGTCGTAGGCAGTCAGATCCCGGGAGAAATGCTGGGTGGCCTCCTCCACCGCCTGACCTCCTGTGGCCTGCACGCGTGCCGTGAGGGTGGGATTCGCCTCGCGGCGATGAATGCCTCGTGGAGGCTCGTTGCACTGCCATAGTTTCCTAGCCCGAATGGGAGCTTTCCCCAGCATCGCGCTGGTGGGCCAGTTGTGGGCCAGCACCTGATCGAATGAGGCCAGGGCATCAGCGGCCCGCTTGCCTCGCTGGCTTAGCTTGCCCACGCGGCCCCAGCCAAACAAAAGATCCGACCAGTGCCGCTTCTCCACCAAGTGGATGGGGAGGCCCAGCAGGCGCGCCGCCCACCGCTCGGGATTGTAGGCCAGGGTCACCAACTCCGGCGCGAGTCCCTCGTCGCGGAGAATTTCAGCCTGGCTTGCCACCAAGATTTCAGCCCCACCTACCGCCTCGAATGCGGGATGAAAAATGCCTAAGCGCACACGCCTCCCTGGAACCGGGCTCCGAATGAACCGGAGCACTAGGAATTCTAGCATTTCCGAGTCCTGCCATCAGGCGCGGGGGGGGCGATTTGTGACGGTTTCTGCCAGACTGGGGTGCCCCCGGAAGGCCACCTGATGAGTTCATTTCAAGAAACCCCATTGGAACCCTGCCGCATCTGCGGCGGTGCTCTGGAGCCTGCCTTCGAGGGCCGGGTCCTGGACCGGATTCCCGTCACATACACCCGTTGTGCCCACTGCGCCTCCCTCCTCCTGCTCTCGCCCACATGGCTAGAGGAGTCCTACAGCCGCACCTGGACGCCAGATCCTGATTTCGGTTCCCTGCTCCGCAGCCAGTTCGTCCACCGTTGCCTGCGCCGCCTCCGGGCCCGACCGATTCGCATCCTCTCCAAGCGATCCAGGACCCTCGACGTGGGAGCCGGCCGAGGCCTGTTGCTCCGCATGCTCCTAGACGACGGCCACGACGCCTGGGGATTCGACCCTTACCCCCAATCGATCTTCGCGGAGGACCGCATCAGCGAAACCCTTCCCGACACACGCTTCGCGGTCATTACCGCCATTGAGGTGCTGGAGCACACCCTGGACCCCGTTCCCTTCCTGCGTCGCCTGCGGGATCGGCTGGCGCCGGATGGGTTTCTCGCCATCTCCACCGAGCTGTACGACGCGGGTCTGCACGGACCAAACTGGGCTTACCTCGCCCCAACCCATGGCCAGCATGTGACCATCTTCAGCCGCAAGGGCCTTGAGTTCGCCGCCCAAGCCGCGGATCTGAACTGGGTCCACAGCTTCGATTGGCGCCACCAGGCGTTCCTCCACATCCTGGTGCCCCGCGGCAGGGGCCTCAACCCACTCAAACGCTGGATTCTGCGGTTCCGCCACTGGCGGGGGGAACACCTCCAGCGAAAGGACGCCCTCGCATGACCCGCACCTATCTCCTCACCGGGGCCTCAGGCTTCGTCGGCCGCCACATGGCGGAGGCCATCCTGCGCCGGGGCGACGTGGTGGTGGCCCTGGACCGCGAGGAGGGCCACAACCTGCCGAAGGGCGTTCAGACCCTGGTCATGGACCTGCAGGATCCCTCCTCCATGGCGGGCCTGCCCCGGACCTGGGACGGCGTCATCCACCTGGCGGGAGCCTCCATCCCGAGTCACTTCTCCACCCCCGCGCCCGTGACCTTCAACCTGGGCATCACCCTGAACCTGCTGGAGCACCTGCGGGACAGCAAGGTCCTGCTGGTGAGCAGCTGCCACGTCTACGCGCCCTCGGACCAGCTGCGCCACGAGGACGACCCCATCGTGCCCCAGGGCCGCTACGGCCTCTCCAAGCACCTCACGGAACAGGTGGCGCCCCACTACCATGGCGCTCTGGATGTCCGCGTGGCGCGTCCCTTCAACCACCTGGGCCAGGGGCAGCGCCCCGAGCTGGTGGTGCCATCCCTCCTGCGCCGCCTGGCAGCGGCCTCGGTGAGTGATGCCACTCCCATTGAGATGGGCGGCTGGAACAGCGTCCGCGACTTCATCGATGTGCGGGACGTGGTCTCGGCCTATCTGGCCATCCTGGACCTCGAGGCCCCCGCCCACCGGACCTTCAACGTGTGCACAGGCCGGGCCACCAGCATCGAGGACGTGGTCCAGATGGTGCTAATGCTCCAAGGCCGCTCCCGGGAGGTCCACTTCCAGGGCAGCCCCAACTCCACCGACGACATCCCCTTCCTGGTGGGAGACCCCG
>JAAXXS010000021.1 GCA_013334395.1 Holophagaceae bacterium
TCGATGTCTCCTGGGGCATCATGGTGGCCCGCGGGGACCTGGGCCTGGAGCTGGGTGTGGAGCGGGTGCCCAGCCTGCAGAAGCAGATCATCCGGGCGGCCCGGCAGGCCCTCAAGCCGGTCATCACGGCCACCCAGATGCTGGAGAGCATGATCGAGCATCCCCAGCCCACCCGCGCCGAGGCCAGCGATGTGGCCAATGCCATCTGGGACGGCACCGACGCCGTCATGCTGAGCGCGGAGAGCGCCGTGGGCGCCTACCCCGTGGAGGCCCTGCAGTGGCTGGCCCGCATCGCCACCGAAGCCGACGCCAATGTGAAGCAGCGGGTGACCACCCTGCCCGAGGACATGTCAGAGAAGGCCCTGGCCCGCACCGACATCTCCGTGGCCTTCGCCGCCTGCCGGACTGCAGACGAGATCAACGCCCGGTGGATCGTCGCCTTCACCGAAGGCGGCGGCATGGCCCGCATGGTCAGCCGCCTGGCCGGGCGAACCCCGATTCTCGCCGCCACGGTGGATGAGCACATCGCCAAGCTTATGGGCCTGCTGCGCGGCGTCACCGCGCTGGTCATCCCCAAGGTGGCCAACACCGACGACATGGTGGAAGTGGTCCGGGATCTGCTCGTCGCCGAGCATGGCGCCGTCAGCCAGGACCGCATCGTCATGACCATGGGCCTGCCCCTCTGGAAGACCGGCACCACCAACACCATGAAGGTCATGACCTTCTAACGGGCTCTGGCGGTGAGCCTCGAAAAAAAGACAGACACCGATGAACACCGAGAAAAGCTGATAAACACCGAAAAAAGCAGAAGAGCTCTTAACCACAAAGGGCACAAAGGGGCATAAAGAAAAGCCTTCCCCTTGGGTAGTGCGACCAGGCCCCCAACCACAGGGGGCGGGCACTAGCTGAGCACGGGTTGGATCCCGGGGGCGCCAGGGCTGCGCTTCTTGGGACCCGCGTAGGGCCCAGAAGGCTCCTCAGCCTCTGCTTTATCGGCGTTTATCAGCTTTTATCGGTGTTCATCGGTGGTTAAAAGGGCCTTTGCCCTTTGCCTTTTCAGGCCGTGACGGCGACAACCTCGGCGAGGGGGTCGGGGCCTTCCATCACCTGGCCTGCGGTGGCGAAGAGGGCAGCCACGCGGCCCGCGGCAGAGGTGCAGACCTCCATCTGCATCTTCATGGACTCCAGGATGAACAGCACCTGGCCTTCCTCCACGACCTCACCCACAACCACCCGGCACTCGAGGATCTTGCCGGCCATGGGCGCGCAGACGACCCCGACGGCCGAGGCCCCCTTCTTCACGGCGGGCAGGGAGAGGGGATCCTCCACCAGGAGGCTCTCCCCCTGGATGCGCAGGTCCAGGTGGTGGCCCCGGCGCAGGGCGTGGAAGCTCACTTCCGGTCCGTCCCACCGCAGGGTGAAGCGGGCTGGGCTGCCGGCGTGTTCGATGCGGAGGAAGGGCTTCTCGTCCCGGCTGCCCACCTTGAGCTCCGGGTGGGACTGGGCGGCGAAGCGCGCCGCCACCGGGGAGATGGGCGCGCCGAGGCCCTGCAGGGTCTCGCTCAGCTGGGACCGGAAGGCTTCGCCCTCCACCAGCCGGGCCAGGGCCTCGGGCAGCAGCGGGGCGTTGAGCGCGGGCAGGTTCGCCGCGATCCAGTCCGTGGAGACCCGGCCGTGCAGGAAGTCCGGATGGCGGCTCAGGGCCAGCAGGAAGGGCAGGTTCGTCACACAGCCCAGGATCACGAACTCGGAGAGCGCCTGGGCGAGGCGGTCCACCGCTTCGCGCCGGTCCGGGCCCCACACGATGAGCTTGGCGATCATGGAGTCGAAGCGGTCGTTGACGCGCCCCCCCTCGATCACGCCGGAGTCCACGCGCACGCCCTGGCCGCCCGGTTCGCGGTAGCGGCTGAGGCTGCCGGGGGTCGGCAGGAAGCCGTGGCGCGGGTCCTCGGCCAGGATGCGGGCCTCCAGGGCCACGCCCTGGGGCTCGGGCACCCGGAACGTGCCGGGATCGCCCAGGGCCTTGGGCCAGCGGCCCTCGGCCAGCTCCAGCTGGGCCTGGACCAGATCGACGCCGTAGACCGCCTCGGTGACGGGATGCTCCACCTGCAGGCGGGTGTTCACCTCCAGGAAATGGAACTGCCCCTCGGCGTCCATCAGGAACTCGACGGTGCCCGCCCCGCGATACCGGGTCTCCCGGACCAGGGCCATGGCGGCCCGCCCCAGGGCCTCGCGCAGGGCCGGATCCACCACGGCGCTGGGCGCCTCCTCGAGGACCTTCTGGTGGCGCCTCTGCAGGCTGCACTCACGCTCGCCGAGGAAGACGCCGCCGCCCTCCCCGTCGCCGAAGACCTGCACCTCGATGTGGCGGGGCGCGGCCAGGTAGCGCTCCACGAAGACGGTGCCATCCCCGAAGCCCGCCAGGGCCTCGCTGGAGGCCTGCTTGATGGCCTCGGGCAGGCCGGCCAGATCCTGCACGACGCGCATGCCCCGGCCGCCGCCGCCGCCGCTGGCCTTGACCAGGAAGGGGGCCTTCAGTCCGCGGGCCTCCAGTTCCGGACCCCAGGCCGCCGGCGGCACCGCCGCCAGCTCGTGGGAGAGCAGGGCCGGCAGGGTGGGCACGCCGCAGTGCTGGGCCAGCCGCTTGGCGGCCTCTTTGGCGCCCAGGGCGCGCATGGTCTCGGGACGGGGCCCCAGGAAGGTGATCCCCGCGGCCTCCACGGCCTCGGCGAACTCGGCATTCTCGGAGAGGAACCCGTAGCCCGGGTGCACCAGGGTCGCGCCCCAGGCCACGGCCGCGGCGACGATCTCCGCCCCCGCGAGGAAGCTCGAGACCTCCAGGACCGCATCCGCTTCCTTGCGGATGCAGGCGTCCGCGTCTTCCGGCGTGCTGATCACGGCCACAGCCAGGCCGCGCTCGCGGCCCGCGCGCAGCACGCGGCGGGCGATCTCGCCCCGGTTGGCGATGAGCAGGCGGCCGGTCATCGCCGGGCTCCGCCGAACGGATGCTTGGCCTGAGTCATCACGCCTCCCCGCCGGGCACCAGCTCGCCGACACAGGGGGCGTTCTCGGCGCTGATGGTGGCCAGCAGGCTCGCTGGGACCTCCACCACGCAGCGGAGCAGCGCCTGCGACAGCGTCTTGCCCTGGGCATCGATGAAGAGGCTCATGGTGCCGCCGCCGCCCAGCGTTTCTTCCAGCAGGAAGTTCAGGGCCCAGAGGTTGGGCACCTCGTGGCGCTCCACATGGCCGAGGCAGGTGCCTTCGAACCACGCCTTCACCTGGGCCGCGGAGATGTGCTCGCGGAGCCAGGCATAGCACTCCGGCGAACGGCCGATGAGGCCGATGTTGGCGGTGTCGCCCTTGTCGCCGCTGCGGGCGTGGGCGATGCGCATCAGGGGCAGACGGAGGCTCCCGCCGCCCGTTGGGATTGCCACGGCCGAGTCGCCCGAGATGGCAGGACCCACCTCCGGTGTGCCCTTCGTGACGGGCCAGGCCATGGGACCGGCTTCCAGCGCCAGCTCCAGCTTGCCGCTGCCCCGCTCCTCCAGCACCCGGACCAGCGGCAGGGCGCAGTCCTGGGGGATCAGGGCAGGCCAGTAGCTGACCACATCCGAGATCATGGGCGCGCCGCCGGTGACGGCGACACCCGAGGGGCCGGACAGGATCTGGGCGGGCAGCAGCTTCCGGAACACCTCCAGGGAGCGGCGATCCGCGTGGTGCGCCGAGACCCGCAGCAGGATCTCCTTGGTCAGGACCGCCGGCGTCAGGGCCCGGTGCGTCGAGTCGTCCCCGATGTACTCGGTGCAGGTGTGGGTCAGGGCGGGCAGCCCCGCCAGGGCCAGCTCGCTGGTGCAGCGCGCCCAGAAGATCTCGGCGAAGACCTCAGCCTTGGCCCGGGCGTCGGGGCCCGAGATGATCAGCGTGCCGCTGGTCTTGAAGCCGTCGGCGTAGGCGATGCTGGCCTTCAGCAGGTCCGTGGGCGGGCGGCCCTGGACACCGCTCACGTGGACGCGGTCGGGCCCGTCGGCGCGCAGCTGGATGGTGGAGAAGTCCGCCATGACGTCCGGTGTCAGGTAGCTGCGGGGGTGGCCCATCTCGTAGAGCAGCTGCTCACGCACGGTCTGGCAGCTGACGAGGCCGCCGCTGCCCGGGTGCTTGGTGACCGTGAAGCTGCCGTCCGCGCGGCACTCCACGATGGGATAGCCCATCTCCAGGTAGCTGGGCACCTTTTTCCAGTCCGTGAAGTTGCCGCCCGTGGCCTGGGCGCCGCACTCGATGATGTGGCCCGCCACGATGCCCGCCGCCAGGCGATCCCAGTCATCCGCCGCCCAGCCAAAGGCGTGGATCATGGCCGCGAGGGTGATGCCCGTGTCCGTCACGCGGCCGCACAGGACGATGTCGGGGTTGCCGTTCAGGGCCTCCACCACGGGCATGGCGCCGAAGTAGGCGTTGGCGGCCATCACCTTGTCCGCGTAGGGCGCGAAGTCCTCGCCGGTCTCCATGTTCTTGAAGGCCACGCCCTGGCTGCGCAGGCTGCCCATCGTCGGGGCGATGTCATCGCCGTCCACGATGGCCACGCGCAGCTTCAGGCCCTGCTTGCGGGCCACGGCGGCGAGGGCCTCGGCGCAGGCCTGGGGGTTCACGCCTCCCGCGTTGGTGATGATGCGGATCCCGCGGCGCAGGATGTCGCCCAGCAGGGGCTCGACCTGGGTGACGAAGTCCCGGGCGTAGCCGGCGCTGGGATCCCGGAGCTTCTGCTTCTGCAGGATGCTCATGGTGATCTCGGCCAGGAAGTCGATGGATACGACGTCCACGGCCAGGGGGCCCCGGACCTGGCGGCGCAGGGCGTAGGGATCATCCCCCCAGTAGCCACCGGCGTTGGCGATGCGAAGGATGCGCGACTCAGGGGACATGGTGGGACTCCAGAGAAGGTGCTGTGGCCGGGCGTTAGAACCGATAGACGCCGGTGCGCGTGTCGGGGATGGGGGCGTTCAGGGAAGTGGCGAGGCTGGCGGCCAGGGTGGCGCGGGTGGCGCGCAGGTCGATCACCCCGTCGTCCCAGAGCCGGGCGGAGGCGTAGAAGGGATGGCCCTCCCGCTCGTACTTCTCCCGGATCGGGTTGGCGATGGCCTCGGCCCCCTCGTGGGAGAGCGACTCGCCCCCCCGGGCCAGCTGGTCGCGCTTGACGGTGACCAGCACCGAGGCGGCCTGCTCGCCGCCCATGACGGAGATGCGCGAGGTGGGCCAGGTCCAGAGGAAGCGCGGGTCGTAGGCGCGGCCGCACATGCCGTAGTTCCCGGCGCCGAAGCTGCCGCCCATCATGAGGGTCAGCTTGGGCACCTGGGCCGTGGCCACGGCGTGCACCATCTTGGCGCCGTCCTTGGCGATGCCGCCCCGCTCGTACTGCGAGCCCACCATGTAGCCCGTGACGTTCTGCAGGAAGATCAGGGGGATCTTCTGGGTGGTGCACAGCTCGATGAAGTGCGCGGCCTTCAGGGCGCTCTCACTGAAGAGCACGCCGTTGTTGGCCAGGATGCCGCAGGGCAGGCCCTCGATGTGGGCGAAGCCGGTCACCAGGGTGGTGCCGTAGCGGGGCTTGAACTCGAAGAGGCGGCTGCCGTCCACGATGCGGGCGATGGTCTCGCGCACATCCGTCTGGCGGCGCATCTCCCGGGGCCAGACGCCCAGGATCTCGTCGGGGTCGTAGGCCGGCGCCTCGGGGCTGCGGAGGTCCACCCGGGCGGTCTCGTGGCGGCCCAGGTGGCCCACCATCTCCCGGAGGATGCGGATGGCGTGGGCGTCATCCTCGGCGAAGTGGTCGGCGACGCCGCTGATCTCGGTGTGGACGCGGGCACCGCCCAGGTCCTCGGCGCTGACTTCCTCACCCGTGGCGGCCTTCACCAGGGGCGGGCCCCCCAGGAAGATGGTACCGGTGCCCTTCACGATGATGGCCTGGTCGCTCATGGCGGGGACGTAGGCGCCGCCCGCGGTGCAGCTGCCCATGACGGCGCTGAGCTGGGGGATGCCCGCCGCCGAGAGGCGCGCCTGGTTGAAGAAGATGCGGCCGAAGTGCTCCTTGTCCGGGAAGACCTCCGCCTGCAGGGGCAGGAAGGCGCCGCCGCTGTCCACCAGGTAGAGGCAGGGCAGCTCGTTCTCCAGGGCAATCTCCTGGGCCCGCAGGTGCTTCTTCACGGTCAGGGGGTAGTAGGTGCCGCCCTTCACCGTGGCGTCGTTGGCGACGATCATGCACGCCCGGCCCTGGACCATGCCCACGCCGGTCACCACGCCCGCGGCGGGCACGGCGTCCCCGTAGACATCCGTGGCCGCCAGCATCCCGGTCTCGAGAAAGGGCGTGCCCGGATCGCAGAGGGCCGCGATGCGGTCCCGCACGAAGACCTTGCCCTGGCTGGCGTGGCGCGCCTGGGCCTTCTCGCCGCCGCCCTGCCGGAGGGTGGCCTTGAGCGCTTCGAGCTCCTGGCACAGGGCCAGGTTCTGGTCCCGGTTGGCGCGGAACTCCTCCGAGGAGGTGCGGATGTGGCTGTGGATCAGGGGCATGCTCAGACCTCAGTATTCCGCGAGCAGGTAGCGGGCGATGACCGTGCGCTGGATCTCGCTGGTGCCTTCGCCGATGGTGCAGAGCTTCACGTCCCGGTAGTACTTCTCCACAGGGTAGTCCTTGATGTAGCCGTAGCCACCCAGGATCTGCACGGCTTCGTCCGCCACGCGGCAGGCCACCTCGGAGCTGAAGAGCTTGGCCATGCTGGCGGCCTTGGCGTATGGCAGGCCCGCGTCCTTCAGGCCCGCGGCCCGGTAGATAAGCAGACGGGCGGCCTCGATCTCGGTGCCCATGTCCGCCAGCTTGAACTGGATCCCCTGGTGGCCCGAGAGAGGCTTGCCGAAGGTCTGCCGGATCTTGCTGTAACGCACGGCCTCCTCGAAGGCGCCCTGGGCCATGCCCAGTCCCAGGGCCGCGATGCTGATGCGGCCGCCGTCCAGGGTCTTCATGGCCTGCTTGAAGCCCACGCCGTCCTCGCCCAGCAGGTTGGCCTCGGGCACCCGCACGTCCTCGAGGATCAGCTCCGAGGTGTCGCTGGCGCGCAGGCCCAGCTTGTTCTCCTGCTTGCCGGCCCGGAAGCCGTTCATGCCCTTCTCCAGCACGAAGGCGCTGATGCCGTCGGCGCTGCTGTGGCCGGGCTGGGGCGGCCGGGTGCGGGCCATCACCACGAAGATGTCCCCCACGGTGGCGTGCGTGATGAACGTCTTGTTGCCGTTCAGGATGTAGTGGGAGCCTTCCTTCTTGGCGACGGTGCGCAGGGAGCCCGCGTCGCTGCCGGAGCCGGGCTCGGTCAAACCCCAGGCACCGATGGCCTTGCCGCTGGCCAGGGGCTTGAGGTAGGCCTGCTTCTGCCGCTCATCGCCCATGCTGTAGATGTGGTTGGAGCAGAGGCTGTTGTGGGCGGCCACGGTGATGCCCACGGAGCCGTCCACCCGGGAGAGCTCCTCCACCACCACGGCGTATTCCTGGTAGCCCATGCCGGCCCCGCCGTACTGCTCGGGGAAGATGACGCCCATCATCCCCATCTCGCCCAGCTGCTTCACCACGGCCATGGGGAAGGTCTTGGCCTCGTCCCACGCCATGACGTGGGGGCGGATCTCCTTCTCGGCGAACTTCCGCACTTCCTGGCGCAGGGCTTCAACGTGATCGGGCAGCGTGACGTCCATGGGGCTCTCCTGATGGAAAAGGGGCGACAGAGGGGGAAGGCTGGGATGCTTCGAGAATGATTTCCCTTTACGTAAACGTCAAGCAAAAATGTGCAAGAATCTTTTACCGCCCTCAGGCGACCACCCCCTCGGGAGACCCCATGTCCAGCATCGAGCGCACCTGGAGCATCGCCGAGATCGCCTTGGAATTTGGCGTAACCCACCGCACCATCCGGTTTTACGAGGATCAGGGGCTGATCACGCCGGAGCGGAAGGGCACCCAGCGCATCTTCCACCCCCGGGACCGGGTCCGGCTGGAGCTGGTGCTGCGGGGCAAGCGCCTCGGCTTCGACCTCGGCCAGATCCGCCGGATCGTGGACATGTATGACCAGCCCCCGGGTGAGGCCGGCCAGCTGCGCTACCTGCTGGAGCGCATCGCCGCCCGCCGGGCGGAGCTGGAGCAGCGCCGCCATGACATCGAGGTCACCCTCGCCGAGCTGGACGAGGTGGAGCGGCGCTGCCGGGCCGACGCGGCCGCCGCCCCGAAGAGCCGCCGGAAATAGTGCAGAGCAGCTTGGTCGCTAGCGGCTCGCCGCGAGGTGGTCCCGCAGCCCCCGGAGAGCCAGGGCGTAGCCGGCCACGCCGAAGCCGGCGATGACGCCAAGGCTGACGGCGGAGGTCTGGCTGGCGGGACCGCGGCGCAGGGGATTCGAGATGTGGACCTCGAGGGTGGGGAAGGCCACCTGGGCGAGGGCGGCGACCAGCGCGGGGTAGCCCGTGGCGAACATCGCCGGGTTGAAGATGGCCCCGTCGAAGCCCTGCTCGTGGGCCGCGTAGATCCGGTTGATCACCTCGCCTTCGACGTTCGAGTGGAAGATCTCCACCTCCACGCCCAGCTCCTGCGCGTACTCCCGGATCATCCGGTCGTAGTCCGGCAGCTGCATGGGCCCGAACAGATCCACCTGGACCTTCCCCCGCATGTTCATGCCCGCGCCGTGGAGCACCAGGATCTTGGCCATGGGTCCCTCCTCCCGGGAGCCACGTTGGCGACACGGGACTCCAGAATGCCGGAAAAGAGTCTCAGCAGCTCAAGAAGTCCCCGCACCGCCCGCCGCGCCCCATGCCCGGCTCAGCTCGGCTCCCCCGGCGTGTCCGACCCGAGGGGCCCGCCCTTCCCCTGGCGTCGCTTGCGGCGGGTGTAGGAGGCGGTCGGCAGGCACTCGGCCTCTTCGTTCAGGGAGGTCAGGCGGTGGCGGGTGGCGGAGGACCCGAAGCGGAGCTCCTTGGTGGTGGTCTCCCGCTCCCCCCGCCGCATCAGCTCCTCGAGACCCGCCACGATCTCCATGGTCCAGGGATTCTCCGCGGCCAGGACCTTCATCTGGTCCAGCAGGCGGCGGACCTCGTCCCAGTCGTCGTTCAGGGCCGCGCGGTGGGCCTGCTCCTGAAGCTCGCCAACCCGCAGCTCCAGGAGCCGGCTGGCTACCAGGGGATCCTCGGGCAGGGCCTGGAAGGCCGCGTCACTCAGCACCGGCAGTCGGGCCGGCACCAGACGGGGCCCCGAGCCCAACCCGGTGGGGTCGTCCCACTGCAGGGTCAGGTTGGCCAGCAACAGGGTGTCGCCGGTGGTGCCCTCGGGGATGGTGCCTTCCAGGTGGAAGAGGGCCCAGGCCTCGGCCTTCGCCGCAAGGTCCGGCAGCCGCCAGCAGCAGGGCGCCAGCTCCGGGTAGTGGTTCAGCTGGCTCACCGTCCAGCCCCGGGGGACATCCACCGCCACCTGGAGGCGCCGGGCCACGAGGCTGCTCAGCAGGTCGAACTCCTCCATGAAGGGATCCAGCAGGTCCTCGGCGGTCTCCCCGTAGTAAGCGCGGCCCCCGCCCTGCTGGGCCAGGGTGGTCATGAGGTTCTCCTCGAAGCCCTCCCCGAGCCCATAGGTGGAGGTGCTGATCCCGACTTCCGCCGCATTGCGCGAGGCGGAGGCCAACATGTCCGGATCGGTGATGCCCTGGTTGGCCTGGCCGTCGGAGAGGAGCAGCACCCGGCTCACCACGCCGGGCCGGTGGACCTTGCGCAGGGCTTCCACACCCGTGGCCCAGCCCGCGTAGAGGTCCGTGTAGCCGCCGGGCTCGATGGCGTTGACCAGGGACTGGAAGGCGACCCGGTCCTCCACCGGGCGGCAGGGCTGCAGCAGGGTGGCGCGGTGGTCATAGGCCACCAGGGCCAGCCGGTCCCCGCTGGCCAGACGCTCGGCAATGGCCGCAGCGCAGCGCCGGGCCTCGACCAGGGGCTGCCCCGACATGGAGCCGGAGCGGTCCAGCACCACCGCCAGGTGGAGAGGCGCGCGCGGCGCGGCTGCCTCGGCAGGCTGCTCCGGCGCCTGCACCCGCAGCAGCAGGTCCACCTCCACCCGACCGGCGCGGGGGGCGCCCTGGCGAAGGGGGGTGAGGATGACATTCAGAGGGTTCATCAGGACTCCAGCGTGAAGGGGCTCACCCTGTCACTATCCGTCGAGCCATCTGACAGTGAGTGTCCAATCAACCTCCCCAAACCAATGGAAGAACAGGGAGTTATAAGCGATAAATAAACGAACGACCTCATCAGGCTGCCCGCCGCAATCCCCGGAAATCGTGGTTCCGGTAGACCGTGAGCACATCCCCGTCCGGGGCGCAGACCACCTGCAGCCCCGCGTAAGAACGGAGGTCCAGGCCCCGGCGGGCGGCGCGCGCCACTTCCCGGTGGCCCAGGGCGTAGATCTGGGCCCCACGGACCCAGACCGCGCGGCCGTAAGCCAGGACCGCGTCCACGGCGGCGGCGGGGATTCGTCGGCCATCCATGCGGAGGCGGGCGTGGTGGGTCAGGGGGAGCGGGACGGCAGGACACATGCGACACCTCCGGGTCCAGGAGTGTCGGTCCCGGAGGTGGACACTGGGTGTCGAGTGGACCGTTTGGCTCAACCTACAATTCAAGATGCATGGATCCATGAACTTGGCCGACAATGGAGGAGCATCCGGCCCCGGGAGGAAACCATGGCGAGAACACCCTTCACGGCGAAGTGGGTCCAGGCCGGGGCCAACATCTTCCAGTGGGGCAGGAAGGCCGCCTACTGGAAGGGCAAGAAGGGCTGGTGGGCCTCCCGCCAGGACTTCGAAGGCATCAAGGGCCCCTTCCGCTCCCCGGGCTCGGCCCAGAAGTGGGCGGAGGAGCCCTTCCGGGAGAAGCACCGCGCGACCCAGCAGAAACTGCGCGAGGAAGCCCAACAGGCGCTGGAGGACCGCCGGGCCCGGCATGCGGCCAAGAAGGTCCATGCCGCCGAGCTGGCCCAGGCCCGGGAGCTGAAGGACCTCGCCACCTGGCAGGGACTCCCCGCCGAGGCGCGCATCATCCAGGCCGGGCAGGTCTGGGTGCTGAAGGACCCCCGCTTCGAGCACCACGAGATCCTGGTCGTTGAGGTGAAGAAGAAGATCGCCGTGGTCCACGCCCGCAGCACCAAGACCACGCCCTGGAAGGGCCTGAACCGCGAGCCCCGCACCCTGAGCCACCTGCCCCGCCTCTACCGCCTGCTGGGCCAGGCCAACGTGCCTGTCAGCTCCCTGCGCTGAGCCCGGTCCAGGGCCCCAGCCGCTGCAGCCGCGCGCCGCGGTGCTCATCGTCGCAGGTGAGGACGAAGTCGCCGTGGATGCCCGAGGGGGTGACGAAGGCCTTCAGCATGGAGGCGGGGAACCGCACGGTCTCACCGCTGGTGCTGCGCCCAAGGGCCTGCTGGACGGTGCCGCGGTAGTAGTCCAGGAGGCGCTCTGCGGAGATGTCGAGGTGGAATTCAAACCGCTTCATGGCCCCAGTATCAGCCCTTCCAGCTCCGGCCCCATAATCAGCCTGATCCGATGCCTCTCGTCCCCTTCCTCAGGAGCCTCTCCATGGGTGCCAGCTTCCACCTGGTGAGTCCAGCCACACCGCCCCCCCTGGACCCCGGGTTCCGGCCGCCGGTGCTGGCAAACCGGGCCTTCGTGGCGGAGGCGAAGGCCGCCGGAGGCGTGCCGCTGGTGCTGGGCCTGGAGCGGCCGGACGGCGCCCTGTCGCGCTTCGAGACCGTGGTCTTCCCTGAAGGCCATCCCCGCTTCACGGCCAACCTGCCCTACGTCGAGCGCCTCTTCAAGTTCCTGCTGTGGCAGCGGGGCGGGTGCCGGACCTACCTGGGCGGGCCTGCTGCCCTCGCTGACCACCTGCGTGCCGTCTACGCCCCCGGCGGGGCCCGGGCCTTCGACTGCCAGTTCATGGGCGAGGACGTCTACGGCCAGGCCTTCGAGGTCCTGACCTGCACCCCCGCAGAGGTGCCCCCGGCGCGGGAGCTCGGCCAGCCCCTGGGCCGCCACCTGGAAGGCTGCCGCATCGGCTTCGACCTGGGCGCCTCGGATCGCAAGGTCAGCGCCGTCATCGATGGCGAGGCTGTCTTCAGCGAGGAAGTGGTCTGGTCGCCCCGCCTGCACGCGGACCCCGCCTACCACTACGGCGAGATCATGCAGGCCCTGCGCACCGCCGCCAGCCACCTGCCCCGGGTGGATGCCATCGGCGGCAGCACGGCCGGCATCGTGGTGAACAACCAGGTCCGCATCGCCAGCCTCTTCCGGGGCATTCCGAAGGACCGCTACGGCGAGATCCGCGATGTCTTCCTGCGCATCCGGGCCGAGCTGGGCGTGCCCCTGGAGGTGGCCAACGACGGGGATGTCACGGCCCTGGCCGGGGCCATGAGCCTGGGCGAGAACGGCGTGCTCGGCATCGCCCTGGGCTCCAGCGAGGCCGCGGGCTACGTGAACAGCGAGGGCAACCTGCTGGGCTGGCTCAACGAGCTGGCCTTCGCCCCCGTGGACTACAGTCCCGAGGCGCCCCTGGATGAGTGGAGCGGCGACCGCGGCGCCGGGGCGCTCTACTTCAGCCAGCAGTGCGTGTTCCGGCTGGCCCCGGCCGCGGGCATCGAGCTGCCCGTGGGGGTGCCCGACGCCGAGCGCCTGAAGGCCATCCAGGACCTGCTGGAGGACGGACACCCCGGGGCGCAGCAGATCTGGGAGACCATGGGCGTCTACCTGGGCTACGCCATCGCCCACTACGCGGACTTCTACGAGATCCGCCACCTGCTGCTCCTGGGTCGCTGCACCAGCGGCCGGGGCGGGGGGCTGCTCCTGAGCGGCGCCCGAGACATCCTGCGGCGCGAGTTCCCGGAGCTGGCGCACCTGCAGATCCAGCTGCCGGACGAGCGCAGCCGCCGGGTCGGCCAGAGCATCGCGGCGGCCAGCCTGCCGCCTCTGCCTTGAGGGACCCCATGCGCTTCCAGCTTCCCACCGCCGACCTCTTCATCCCGGACGCCCTCGAGCCTGCGGCGGCCCTGGCGCGCACGACGCACCTGGCGGTCGGCGCCCACCAGGACGACCTGGAGATCATGGCCTTCCACGGCATCGAGGCCTGCTACCAGCGCGATGACGCCTGGTTCCTGGGCGCCGTGGTGACGGATGGCGGCGGCTCGGCCCGGGACGGCCGCTACCGGGACTGCACGGACGAGCAGATGAGGGGCATCCGGCGCGAGGAGCAGCGGGCCGCGGCCCGGCTCGGACAGTTCGGCGCCTGTGTCCAGCTCGACTACCCCAGCGCCGCCGTGAAGGGCGCGGACCTCCGGCCCGTGGCGGATCTCGCGGCCCTGCTGGCGGCGGCGCGGCCTCAGGTGGTCTACACCCACAACCTCGCCGACAAGCACGACACCCATGTGGCCGTGGCCCTGCGGGTCATAGCCGCCCTCCGCAGCCTGCCCCCGACCCAGCGGCCCACGCGCCTGCTGGGCTGCGAGGTCTGGCGCGACCTGGACTGGCTGGCAGACGCCGACAAGGTGGCCCTGGACGTCAGCGCCCGGGAGGACCTGCAGGCGGCGCTGCTCGCGGTCTTCGACAGCCAGATCGCCGGGGGCAAGCGCTATGACCTGGCCACCCTCGGCCGCCGCAAGGCCCACGCCACCTACCACGCCAGCCACGGCCTGGACGCCACCACGGGCCTGACCTTCGCCATGGACCTGACCCCGCTGCTGCAGGACGAGGCCCTGGATCCGGCGGCCTTCGGGCTGACCTACCTGGCGCGGTTCCGCGAGGAGGTTGCGGAGCGGCTGGGGCGGCTGAGGCCTTGACAGTCTGTAAATGACCTGCTGGTAAATAGGCTGGAATGCCGGAAATTTAGTGCTCCAGGTCACCGATTGAGAGTCCGGCCGTGCCCAAGGGGGCGGCTGGAGCTAGAGTCATGTCGTCCCGTTTCCGGCCCTTGAACCCTGCCGCAGCAGCCCCGGGATGGGCTCCCCGGCGACTCCCTCTCGACCGCAGTTGCCATCCGGGCTTTCGCCCCTCTTTCTCAAACACACTCCCCTGGAGGAACCATGAGTCAGTACGTCAATGAAGTCCTTGAAGGCCTGAAGAAGAAGGCCCCCTGGGAGACCCTCTTCATCCAGGCCGCCACCGAGATCCTGCACTCCCTGGACCCGGTCCTTGAGAAGGAGCCCAAGTACAAGAAGCACGCCATCCTGGAGCGGGTGGTGGAGCCCGAGCGGGTCATCGGCTTCCGGGTGCCTTGGGTGGATGACAAGGGCATGATCCGCATCAATCCAGGCTGGCGTGTGCAGTTCAACAGCGCCATCGGCCCCTACAAGGGCGGCATCCGCTTCCACCCCAACGTCACCCTCGACACCCTGAAGTTCCTGGGCTTCGAGCAGATCTTCAAGAACAGCCTGACCGGCCTGCCCATGGGCGGCGGCAAGGGCGGCTCCAACTTCGACCCCAACGGCAAGTCCGACGCGGAAGTCATGCGCTTCTGCCAGTCCTTCATGATGGAGCTGTTCCGCCACATCGGCCCCAACACCGACGTGCCCGCGGGCGACATCGGCGTGGGCGGCCGCGAGGTGGGCTACCTGTTCGGGATGTACAAGAAGCTGGCCAACGAGTTCACGGGCGTGCTCACGGGCAAGGGCCAGTACTGGGGCGGCAGCCTCGTGCGGCCGGAAGCCACGGGCTTCGGCGTGGTCTACTTCGCCGAGGAGATGCTGAAGCTCAAGGGCGACAGCTTCCAGGGCAAGAAGGTCGCCGTCTCCGGCTTCGGCAACGTGGCCTGGGGCGCAGTCACCAAGGCCACCCAGCTGGGCGCCAAGGTGGTCACCATCTCCGGCCCCGACGGCTACATCTACGACCCCGACGGCATCTCCGGCGAGAAGATCGCCTACATGGAAGAGATGCTCCGCACCGACCGCATGTCCGTGGCCCCCTTCGCCCAGAAGTTCAAGACTGCCCAGTTCCTCGCGGGCAAGCGCCCCTGGGAGCAGGTGGTGGACGTGGCCCTGCCCTGCGCCATCCAGAACGAGCTGAACCTGGACGAAGCCAAGGCCCTGCTGGCCTGCGGCTGCAAGGCCGTGGTCGAGGGCGCCAACATGCCCAGCACCCTGGACGCCGTGGAGTTCTTCCAGGCCAACACGGACAAGATCCTCTACGCGCCCGGCAAGGCCTCCAACGCCGGCGGCGTGGCCACCTCGGGCCTCGAGATGTCCCAGAACTCCATGCGCCTCGGCTGGACCGCCCAGGAAGTGGACGCCCGCCTGCACCAGATCATGATCAACATCCACCAGTCCTGCGTGTCCGCCGCGGACCGCTTCGGCACCCCCGGCAACTACGTGAACGGCGCCAACATCGCCGGCTTCCTCAAGGTGGCCGACTCCATGATCGACCAGGGGCTGGTGTAATTTTTTCAGCTTTTCCCAAGGCACAAAATGAGGGGCCGCACGCGGCCCCTCATTTTGTGCCCGGGGAAGTAAACTTCGTAAAAGACGAGGCCCCCGTGATCAACCGCGAGTTCAACGAGATCTTCCGGAAGTATGCCTCGGACAAGGAGGTCTTCCACGACCTCATGCCCCTCCGCACCCGCGAGATCCTGCTGGTGGCGCCGCCCTTCGACGCCTTCACCCTGGAGCAGGACGGGCTGCTGACGGAGATCCTCTTCGACGGCTACTACCAGCTGAACATGAGCAACCCACCCCGGGTGACCAACGTCTCCACCGTGGAGGAGGCCCTGAAGAAGTGCGCGGCCCGCCACTTCGACATGATCATTGTCATGAGCCGCCTGGGCCAGGGGGGCCACGTGGAGCTCTCCAAGGCCCTGCGGAAGTCCGGGCCCCAGGTGCCGATCTACCTGCTGCTCAACGACAACGTGGAGGTGGGCGCCATGGACCGGCGCCGGGTGGAGCTGCTGCGCCACTACGACCAGATCTTCGTGTGGAACGGCAATCCCGAGATCTTCATGGCCATGGTCAAGTTCATGGAGGACCGGGCCAACGTCGAGAACGACACGGCCGTGGGCCTCACCCGGGTGATCCTGCTGGTGGAGGACAGCATCCGCTACTACTCGCGGTACCTGCCCATCCTCTACGCGGAGATCCTGAAGCAGACCACCCGGCAGGCCAAGGAGCAGAGTGTCGATGGCATGACGCGCACGCTCTCGATGCGGGTCCGACCCAAGGTGATCCTGGCCACCACCTACGAGGAGGCCATCGCCTTCAGCGACCGCTACCAGGACTTCCTGCTCTGCGTCATCTCGGACCGCAAGTTCCCGAAGGATGGCGTGATGGACCGGGAGGCGGGCATCAAGCTCATCAAGGCAGTGAAGGACCGCAACCCCTACCTGCCCACCCTGCTGCAGTCCTCGGATCCCTTCAAGGAGTCCTGGGCCACGGCCATCCAGAGCGGCTTCCTGAACAAGAACTCCTACACCCTGGGCGCGGAGCTCTCGAACTTCTTCCACGTGAACCTGGGCTTCGGCGACTTCATCTTCCGGGACGAGGCGGGCATGGAGATCGACCGCGCCTCCAACATGGTGGACCTCCAGGCCAAGCTCCGGACAGTCCCTGCCGAGTCGCTGGTCTACCACGCCTCCCGCAACCACTTCTCCGCCTGGATCATGGCCCGGGGCGAGGTGCAGGTGGCCAAGGTGCTGTCGAAGTTCCGCATCACGGACTACCAGGATCCGGAGGAGCTGCGCACGTTCCTGATCGACGTGGGCGAGTACGTGCAGCGCATGAAGACCCTGGGCAAGGTGCTGCCCCTCACCGAGTCCACGCCCCGGGACGAGCCCAACATCCTGCGCCTGGCCCCGGGCTCCATGGGCGGCAAGGGGCGCGGCGTCGCCTTCATCCACTCCCTGCTCTCGCGCATGGACCTGGAGAACCTGGTGCCCGAGGCGAACATCCGCATCCCCCGCTCCGCGATCATCGGCACGGAGGAGTTCAACTCCTTCATCACCCGCCACGGCCTGCGGGCGATGCTCCAGAACGACGTGGACGACGACGCCATCAAGCGGCGGTTCCTGATGGGCTCGCTGTCGCCGGAGCTCACGGCGAAGCTGCGCCTCTTCCTGGCCAAGCACGCCAAGGTGCCCCTGGCCGTGCGCTCCTCGGGCCTGCTGGAGGACGCCCTCTCGCACCCCTTCGCGGGGCTCTACAGCACCTTCTTCCTGCCCAACAACGATCCCGATCCCGGCGTGCGCGAGGCCCAGCTCACCGAGGCCATCAAGCTGGTCTACGCCTCGGTCTACTCGAAGGCCTCCCGCGCCTACTTCCAGGCCATCGACTACAAGATCGAGGAAGAGCAGATGGCCATCCTCATCCAGGATGTGTCGGGTCGGCGCTTCGGCGATCACTTCTACCCGCACATCTCCGGCGTGGCCCAGTCCTTCAACTACTACCCCGTGGCCTACACCCAGCCCCAGGACGGCATCGCGAACATCGCCGTGGGCCTCGGGAAATACGTGGTCGAGGGCGGCAAGGCCTTCCGCTTCGCGCCGCCCTACCCCGAGATGGACATCCTGACGCCCAAGGAGCAGCTGCGCACCACGCAGAAGCAGTTCTACGCCCTGAACATGAGCCCCTCCGCCGTGGACCTCTACGCCGGGGAGGACACCACCCTGGTCAGCCTGGACATCGCCCGGGCCGAGAAGGACGGCGCCCTCTGGCACTGCGCCTCGGTCTGGGACGCCAACGACGACCGCATCCGCGACGGCCTGGACCACCCGGGCCCGCGCATCGTGAACTTCCGCAACATCCTCAAGTACGACCAGTTCCCCCTGCCGAAGGTGCTCCAGCACCTGCTCGAGCTCATCCGCGAGGCCATGGAGACACCGGTGGAGATCGAGTTCGCCGTCAACCTCGACAAGGATCCCGAGAACGGCAAGCCCACCTTCAACCTGCTGCAGATCAAGCATCAGCTCATCGACAACGTCGAGGTGAACCTCACGGCCGAGGACCTCGATCCCGAGAACCTGTTCCTCTTCTCCGAGCGCTGTGTGGGCAACGGCGTGGTCGAAGGACTGCTGGACATCGTCTGGGTGGACCCCGACGTCTTCGACAAGTTCGAGACCACGGCCCTCGCCGCGGAGCTGGAAAAGCTGAACGACACCTTCCGCACCGCAGGCGGGAAGTACGTGCTGCTGGGCCCCGGTCGCTGGGGCAGCACCGACCGGCACCTGGGCATTCCCATCGCCTGGTCCATGATCTCCTGCGCCCAGGTGATCGTGGAGTACGCCATGGAGAACTTCCAGGCGGACGCCTCGCTGGGGTCACACTTCTTCCACAATGTGACCTCGCTGAACATCGGCTACTTCACCGTGCCCTACCCCCGGGGCACCGCCCGCCTGGACTGGGACTGGCTCCGGCGGCAGCCCGAGGTCTGGCGCTCGGGCAGCCTGGTGCATACCCGCGTGGAGGCCCCGGTCCACATCGTCATGGACGGCCGGCGCAGCGCCTCGGCGATCTTCAAACAGACCCCGCCCCCCCCGCCACCGGAGCCTGAGGAGTTTCAGTAGACCGCCCGCCAGCCCCGGCGCCCGGCCCCTTCCGGCTTCCGTTAAAGTGGGTGAGGGGGGCACCTTGATCGACCATCCAGGAAACGTGTTCGTGGTCTCGGCGCCCTCCGGGGCGGGCAAGTCCACCCTCACCCAGCGGCTGGTGCGGACCGTGCCGGACCTGATCTTCTCCATCTCCTTCACCACCCGGAAGCCCCGGCCCGGCGAGGTGGATGGCCGGGACTACTTCTACATCGAGGACGCCCGCTTCGACGAGATGGTGAGGGAGGGCGGCTTCGTGGAGTGGGTGCAGGTCTACGGGCACCGCTACGGCACCGGCAAGGACTGGCTGAACAGCGTGCTCGCCACGGGCCGGGACGTGCTGCTCGACATCGAGACCACCGGCGCCCGGAACCTGCGGCAGGCCATCCCCGACGCCCGCATGATCTTCATCCTGCCCCCCTCCGCGGCCTCCCTGGAGAACCGCCTCCGCAGCCGCGGCAAGGACTCGGACGAGCAGATCCGCATCCGCATGGAGCACGCCCGCCACGAGATGGAGTGCTATCCGGCCTACGACTACCTGGTCATGAATGATGATCTGGAAGTGGCCTACCACCAGTTCGAGGCCATCATCCTCGCCACCCGGGCCGCCCGGGAGCGCATGGCCCCCGCCGCCCGGGCCATCCTGGAGGGGTTTTAACAAGGACGCGCCTCGCCCCGGGGGCACCCCCGGCGTATCCTTGTAGGACTCGAGGAGTCTCATGGCCCGTTTCGTGAAGCGCAACTGGATGTGGATGCTGCTGCTGGCCACCGTGGTCGTGGCAGGTCCCCTGCTGGCCCGGGCCGGCGATGGCGGCCGCCAGCGCAGCCTGGACACCCTCACCGAGGTCATGGACCTGGTCCAGAAGCAGACCCCGGAACCCCCGGCCCCCCGGCAACTCACCCACGCCACCATCCAGGGTATGCTGCACACCCTCGACCCCCACTCGAACTACATGGACGAGAGCGAGTTCCGCCTGATGCGCGAGGAGCAGAAGGGCTCCTTCTTCGGCATCGGCGCCATCATCCAGCAGCACGACCAGGGCATCGCCATCATCAGCCCCATGAAGGGCGGCCCTGCCGAGCGTCTGGGCGTGCGCTCCGGCGACATCATCAAAGAGATCGACGGCACCAGCACGGACGGCATGACCAGCAACGGCGCCCTGCAGAAGCTGCGCGGCGAGAAGGGCACCCTGGTCGAGCTGGCCATCCAGCGGGCCGGCATGGCCGAGCTGCTGCGCTTCTCCATCACCCGGGCCGAGGTGCCCACCAACAGCGTCTACTACAGCTTCATGCTGAACCCCACCACGGGGCTGATCCTCATCAAGGACTTCGGCGAGACCACCTCGGAAGAGTTCGAGAAGGCCGTCGCCAGCCTCAAGAAGCAAGGCATGCAGCAGCTCCTCCTGGACCTGCGCGGCAACGGCGGCGGCGTCCTGGACGCGGCCATCGGCATCTGCCGCCAGCTGCTGGGACCCGATCAGCTCATCGTCAGCCAGAAGGGCCGGGACGGCCGCGAAGAGAACCAGACCCGCACCAACAAGGGCACCCAGCTCGATCCCTTCCCCCTGGTGGTGCTCATCAACCGGGGCTCCGCCAGCGCCAGCGAGATCGTCACCGGCGCCGTGCAGGACCACGACCGCGGCCTCGTCGTGGGTCAGACCAGCTGGGGCAAGGGCCTGGTCCAGAGCGTGCTCACCATCAACCGCTCCCGGGGTCTGGCCCTGACCACCGCCCGCTACTACACCCCCTCAGGCCGCAGCATCCAGCGCGACTACACCCACGGCCTCGACGACTACTACAACCCCGAGGACGACAAGGACGCCAAGCCCCAGGGCCCCGCCTTCAAGACCGATCTGGGCCGGACTGTGTTCGGCGGCGGCGGCATCAACCCCGACTACACCGTGACCGTGCCGAGGCTCAACGACTTCCTGGCCAACCTGCAGTACCGGCAGACCGCCCTCTTCCGCTTCGCGGTCCACGAGAAGGAGCGCTTCGGCATCAAGCCCGGCCAGCATGCGGACGACGCGGTCCTCGCCCGGTTCCGGGCCTGGGCCCTGGAGCAGAAGCTCACCATCACGGACAAGGACTGGGAGGCCAACGCCGCCACCATCCAAGAGCAGCTCTCCATCGAGATGCAGAACGTGGCCTTCGGCGTCGAGGCTGGCTTCAAGGTGCGCTGCGAGAAGGATCCCGTGATCCTCAAGGCCCTGGACGTGATGGCCGAAGCCGAGAGCCTGCTCAAGAAGAAACAGCTGCTGCCCCGCAAGGCCCCTTCGGCCCTCGCCGCGGCCCGCTGAACGCGCCTCCCGGAGTCCCCATGCGTCTCGCCCTCCTCTTCACGGCCTCCGTGACCCTGTTCGCCGCCCGTCCGCTACAGGTGGATGACCTCTTCCGGGTGAAGCGGGTGGCCGACCCCCAGCTGTCCCTGGCGGGGGACCTGGCCTACCAGGTCGGCACCGTGGACTTCCAGGCCAACCGCACAGAGACCCGCATCTGGCTCAAGCCGGCGGGGAGCAGTGCCCGGGAGCTGGAGCTGGGCGGCGGCAGCCAGTCCCGGCCCCGGTTCAGCCCGGACGGCAAGCGCCTCGCCTACCAGGCCGAGGGTCAGCTGTGGATCGTGGACCTGGCCACCAAGGCGAAGCGGCAGGTCACGCACCTCAGCGGCGGCGCCGAAGGCCAGAGCTGGAGCCCGGACGGCAAGTGGCTCGCCTTCCTCTCCACCACCGTGCCCAGCGGCAACGAGGCCGAGAACGCGGCCTACCTCAAGAGCCAGAAGGCGTCCAAGGTCAGCGGACGGCTCTACACCACCCTCATGTTCCGACACTGGAACGCCTGGAAGGACCCCCGCCAGGTGAGCCACCTCTTCGTGGTGTCCGCCGATGGCAGCGCCGCGCCCCGGGACCTCACCGCCGGCATGACCACGGACGTGCCCAACTTCGCCGATGTCTCCGCCGGAGACGGCTTCGACTGGGCCCCGGACAGCCAGGCCCTGGCCTTCGACTCGCATCCCGACCAGACCAAGGCCACCAGCACCAATGGCGAGATCTACGAGGTGAGCCTGAAGGGCGGCGCCCCGAAGAAGGTGTCGGACAACCCCGCCATGGACAACACGCCGCGCTACTCGCCGGACGGCAAGTACCTGGCCTGGCGCGCCCAGCGCCGCCCGGGCTTCGAGGCCGACAAGTGGGAGCTGTGGGTGCTGGAGCGCGCCAGCGGAAAGGTGGTGCGCACCACCCAGGCCGCGGAGCAGAGCTTCGGCGGCTTCCGCTGGCAGGGGGACGACCTCCTCGGCACGGCGGAGCGGCAGGGACACACCGAGCTCTACCGCTGGAACGGCCAGACCGTGCAGCAGCTCAGCAAGGGCCTGCACGTGGAAGGCTTCACCCTGGCGGCCGCTCAGGCCGTGGTGGTGTCCTCCAGCCTCACGACGCCTCCCGACCTCTACACCCTCGACCTGAAGACAGGCCAGGCCAGCCGGGCCTCCACCCACAACGAGGCCCAGTCCCGCGAGTGGGGACTCAACCAGGGCGAGGACTTCTGGCTGGACACGGTCCCCGTGGCCGGCAAGCCTGCCAAGACCCACGCCTTCATCGTCAAGCCCGTGGGCTACGACCCCATGAAGAAGTATCCCGTGGCCTTCGTCATCCACGGCGGCCCCCAGGGCGCCTGGGCCGATGCCTGGCATCCCCGGTGGAACGCCCAGGCCTGGGCCGGACGCGGGTTCCTCACCGTGCTGCCCAACCCCCGGGGCTCCACGGGCTTTGGCCAGGCCTACACCGACGCCATCAGCGGCGACTGGAACGGCGCGGTCATGCAGGACCTGATGACCACCCTGGACGGGGTGCTCAAGGCCTTCCCCAACGCCGACCCCAAGCGGGTGATCGCCGCCGGCGGCAGCTACGGCGGCTACGCCGTGAACTGGATTGCCGGCCACCACGCGGACCGCTTCGCCGCCTTCGTGAGCCACGCCAGCATCTACAACACCGAGAGCATGCAGCTCGGCAGCGAGGAGCTGTGGTTCCCCCGCTGGGAGTTCAGGGGCTGGCCCTGGGAGAGCGCCGAGAACCTGGCCCGCTGGCGCGACCAGAGCCCCAGCAGCGGCGCCGCCAACTTCAAGAAGCCCCACCTGGTCATCCACGGCGAACTGGACTACCGCGTGCCCGTCACCGAGGCCTTCCAGCTCTACAACGTGCTGCAGGTGCGGGGCGTGCCCAGCCAGCTGCTCTACTACCCCGACGAGACCCACTTCGTCGCCAAGCCCCAGAACAGCCGGCTCTGGTACGAGACCGTCCTCACCTGGTGCGAGCGGTGGACGCAGCCCTGATGAAGGGCAACTGATCCAACGCAGAGGCGCGTCTTCGCGTTGGATCCATAATTATTTTCCAGGAATGACGCCCCCACACTCGCCGGGGTCGGAGAGGGCGCGCCAGGGCTCGAGGACGAAGGGGCGGCGGAAGGCGCGGGGGTGGGGCAACTCCAGGGTCAGCTCGGGGCCCAGGCTCTGCAGGTCCTCGGGCGCCTCCCAGGTCCAGGCGCCGCGTGGCCCGTCCGTGGTGATCAGGTCCAGGTCCAGGGTGCGGGGGGCGTTCTTCCCGGTGCCTCGGTCCCGGCCCGCCACCAGCTCCAGGCGCAGGAGCGCCTCCAAGAGCCGCTTGGGATCGACCTCCTCGGTCACCAGGAGGGCCACGGTGTTGAGGTAGGCGGGACCGGTGCCCGACTCGTCCGGGGTCTCCATCACCAGCGGTGACGGCACCACTGTGCCCAGGGTCCGCAGCGACACCAGCCCCGCGTCCAGGTGCGCCCGGCGGTCGCCGAGGTTCGAGCCGAGGGCGATGACGGCTTTCATGGTCAACCTACCGGATGCCGCTTCCCGTGTTCCGCGGCGACGAGGGTGCGGATGCCCCCGCGGATGAGGAAGTCCCCCTCGATGCGGATCCAGCGGGGGCTGAGGGCCTTCACCAGGTCATCGAGGATCTGGTTGGTGACGTCTTCGTGGAAGGCGCCCCGGTCCCGGAAAGTCCATAGGTAGAGCTTCAGGGACTTGGACTCCACGCAGAGCTGGTCCGGCTGATAGGTGATCCGCAGCTTGGCGAAGTCCGGCTGGCCCGTGAGCGGGCAGAGGCAGGTGAACTCGTCGGACTCGAAGGTGACCGTGAAGGGCCGCCCCGGGCGGGGACTCTTGAAGGTGTCGAGATGAC
>JAAXXS010000182.1 GCA_013334395.1 Holophagaceae bacterium
CCGTCACCGAGCTGGTCACGGGCATCGACATCGTCAAGGAGCAGCTCCGCATCGCCGCTGGCCAGAAGCTCAGCTTCCGCCAGGAGGACGTGGTCCAGAAGGGCCACGCCATCGAGTGCCGCATCAACGCCGAGGACCCCTTCAAGTTCACCCCCAGTCCTGGCCGCATCACCGCCCTGCACTTCCCCGGGGGACCCGGCATCCGCGTGGACACCGCCATGCACCAGGACGCGGTCATCCCGCCCCACTACGACTCCATGGTGGCCAAGCTCATCGCCTACGGCGCCAACCGGACTGAGGCCATCGCCCGGATGCGCCGCGCCCTGGACACGCTGGTGATCGAGGGCATCAAGACCACCGCCCCCCTGCACCGCCGCATCATGGACAACCCCGAGTTCATCGCCGGCACCTTCTCCACCAAGTGGATGGACACCTTCCTCGAAGAGCTCAAGCGGAACCCCGCCGGGGACCCCCGCTAGGGACGTTCAGGAAGGCCCTGAATTCCGATAGAATGGACTCAACGCCGCCTTAGCTCAGTTGGTAGAGCTCCAGCTTTGTAATCTGGTGGTCACCCGTTCGATTCGGGTAGGCGGCTCCAGTTTCCCGCAGTGTCCTTGACGCGCCCCGCCGTCGGCTCGTTCAGGGCCTCGACCTCTGCCAAGCCACCGTAGAGGCCCATGGCGGATGCCTCAAGGTGGAGAGCGAGGTGGGCCGTGACTCGGTACTCCAGGTGAGCCTGCCTCTGGTGGGCAGCGAGACTCCCGCTTGAAGCGCTGATCCTGGAGGTGGTTTCCGCCTGGGTGCCACGGGCTTCCGCGCTATCCTCAGACCATGTTCCTGCCGCTCTACCTGGGCATCCTGCATGCCGTGGAACCCGACCATGTGGCCGTGGTGACGGGAGTGTCGCTGGCGGGTGAACGCCGGGGAGCATGGAAGGTGGGACTGGCCTTCGGCGCCTCCCACATGCTGGCCGTGGCCCTCCTTGCTGTGGCCGCCACCTTCCTGGGCCAGACCTTCCTGGGTGACCGCTTCTTCCTGTGGATGGACCGGACCGCCTGGACCCTGGTGCTCGCCCTGGGCCTCTGGAACCTGGCCGCGGCTCTGGGCCTGCGCCGGATCGCCACCCACAGCCACGCCCACCAGCACGGTCCCCTGGCCCACGACCACCCCCACCCCCACACCCGGGGCGCCACCAAGCCCAGCCTCCACCTGAAGCATGGCCGCCACCCAGGCCAACGCGCCCTGCGCCGCAGGGCGACCTCGGCAATCCAGCCCCTGGCCCGCCGGGCGCCGAAGCACCATGCCCCTGGGGCCTCGGCCCACGGCGCCCACCACGCCGCCGCCTGGATGGGGGCCTTCTTTGGCCTGGGCGGGGTCCGGGGCTTCACCTCCCTGATGAAGAACGCTGGCATCTCCGGCCAGCTCCAGTTCCTCGAGGCGCTCCTGCTCTTCGGCCTGGGCATCACGGCCATGTTCACCCTGCTCAGCGCCGTTTCCGGCTGGCTGGCGGCCCGCATGGGCACCCAGGTCCGCTTCCGCCGGACCCTCCACGCCGTTTCGGGTGTCGGCAATGTGGCGGTGGGCCTCTACCTGCTGTTCAAGGCATGAGCGACGTCCCCCGCCGAGCCAGCCTGCTGCGCTCCGCAGCCGTGGTGTCCTTCATGACGCTGCTGAGCCGCCTCACCGGTCTGCTTCAGACCTTCTTCCTCAGCCACGTGCTGGGGGCCGGTCCCGCGGCGGATGCCTACGCCGTCGCCTTCCGCCTGCCCAACCTGCTGCGCCGCTTCACCGCCGAAGGCACCATGACCGCCGCCTTCCTGCCCACCCTGGCCGAGGCCGAGGCCGCTGAGGGCGAGACCGCCATGAAGGCGGTGGCCGCCCGCTTCCTGGGCACCCTGTTGGCGCTCCTGCTCCTCGGCGTGGTCCTGGTGCTGCTGTTCATGGGGCCTCTGGCGGGCCTGCTCATGCTGGGAAGACCGGGCGTCCAGGGTGCCCTCACGGCGAAGCTGGGCCGAATCATGTTCCCTTACCTGGCCCTGGTCAGCCTCACGGCGGGCTTCACGGGGCTGCTCAACCTGCGCCACCGCTTCGCCCTGGCGGCCTCTGTTTCGGTGTTCTGGAACCTGGCCTTCATCGCCTTCGGCTGGACCACCCTGCGGGTGCTGGAGCGGCAGGCAACCGTGCCCCACGAGACCGTCGGCATCGTCTGCGCCTTTGCTGTCCTTGCGGGTGGCGTCCTGCAGCTGCTGGTGGTGCTGCCAGCCGTGCGCCAGGAGGGCTTCAGCCTCGCCTTCGGCCTGCATCTCCGGGACCCCTGGGTGCGCAAGGCCCTTGGTCGCATGGGGCCTGGGCTGTTGGCTGCGGGCATCTATCCCATCAACGCCCTAATCAGTACCATGCTGGCCTCCAAGCTGGCTGATGGCGCCCAGATCGTGCTCTACAACAGCGGCATGATGGGTGAGATGGTGCTGGGGCTCTTCGCCATGAGCCTGGCTACGGCGGGGCTGCCCACCCTGAGCCGGCAGGCCGAGGCCAGAGACTGGCCCGCCCTGAACCGCAGCCTCACCCAGTCGATCTCGGCCTCGGCCCTGCTGGTGCTGCCGGCCTCGGTGGGCCTCGCGGTGCTGTCGAGACCCATCTGCGCCCTGCTCTTCCGCACCGGCGCCTACACCCCCGCCGCCGCGGACTGGACGGCCCTCACTGTGGTCTTCGGGTCTGTAGGCCTGGTCTTCGTCGCGGCCCAGCGCCTCGGCAACCAGGCCCTTTATGCCCTCAAGGACTACCGGGGTCCCGCCACCATGGCGGGGATCACGCTTCTGCTGAACGTCGTGCTGAGCCTCTTGCTGCTCAAGCCCTTGGGCACCGGTGGGCTGGCCCTGGCCAATGGCCTGGCCAGTCTGGCGGGCCTCCTGGGCGTAGCATTGCGCCTCCGGCCGCGCCTGCCCGGCATGGACCTGGGTCCCCTGCTGAAGGGCACCGCCCGGGCCCTGGCCGCCGCAACACTCATGGGCTTCGCGGCCTGGCTCGGGAGCTCCCTGCTCCACCTGGACACTCCCCATGCCTTCACCCGCTGGTCCCTGGCCTTGCGCCTGCTGCCTCTGGTCGCCCTCTCTGCGGCCGCCTACGGCCTGCTGGCCTCTGCCTTCGGCCACCCCGAAGCCCTCGAACTGGTCGGGAAGGTCCGCTCGAAGCTGGGACGGAGGCAGCCATGAAGGCCGTGATCCAGCGCGTGCAGCGGGCCACGGTGCGGAGCGGCGAGCTTCATGCCGCCATCGGCCCGGGCTTGCTGGTGCTCGTAGGTCTGGAAGCGGGGGACACGGAGGAGACCTGTGCCTGGGCCGCCGCCAAGATCGCCGCCCTGCGGCTCTTCTACGACGCCCACGGCAAGATGAACCTCAGCCTCCAGGACGTCGGCGGCGAGATCCTCGCCGTGAGCCAGTTCACCCTGGCCGGCAGCATCGCCAAGGGGCGACGCCCCTCCTTCGACCGGGCCATGAAGCAGGACGAGGCCCGGGTGCTCTTCCAGCGGTTCCTGGCGCTGTTGAAGGCCCTGCATCCGCAGGTGAAGGCCGGCTTCTTCCAGGAACACATGGAAGTTGAGCTGGTCAACGATGGCCCCGTGACCTTCATCCTCGAGCGCTGAGGCGCAGGCGTAGGGATCAGAAAGTGATCCCGTGTTGAGCCACTGTCGAATCTTCCTTGGGGAAGGCATCCCCCAGGATCCTCAAGGCGGCCTCTGGGCCCACCGGACCCTCCAGGGGGATCACCACCGCCACCAGCAGGCGGGCCGGGAAGCCCTCTTCCAGCCTGAGCAGGGCACGTTTCCTCAGCCCCGAGGCGAAGTATTTCAGCACCCTCTCGGCGCAGGACCAGGCCTGCGCCTCCGTGGGGAGGCGCCCCCGGTCAGGCGGGTTCCGACTGAGGCCTGGCTGGAAGCTGATCCCGAGGACCCCGCAGGCATATTGCCCTGCTTCGAATTGCCCCAGGTAGGAATGCACCCGAGCCTCACGCTCTGGGGAGACGCTCACGTGTGGACCCTTCTCCGAGGGGAGGGGATGCAGGGTCCCCAGCTTTGCCAGAGTCTCCCCACAGCCCAAGGCTGCGGCGAAGACGCCCTGCGGGGAGGAGGGTGGCCTTTCCGGAAACAGCATCGGTCCATGCACCTCTGTTTCTGAACGCCTCGTCAGATTCCCGAGGCCTGACGCAACGCCAGGTCATGGCCCTGACCTGCGGGACGCGAATGGGCGGGGATCATCGCGGGCCACCTCAGGTCGGTCAGAGCTCTGGAGAGGCCCAGGAGAATCCCCCGCAAGTTCAGGTCCTCGGCCCGAAACGGCTCCCCAATCCCGATGACCGCAGGTGCGGTGCGAGCCACCAAGACCGCGACCCGGACATTCTGCTTGGTAAGCCTCATGACCAGTCGCTGGCTCTGGTCTTCCTGGGGCTCCAGGTGGAAGCGGAGGTCCACCCCTTCCTTCTGCATCACTAACAGAAATCGAATCACGGACGGGTCCTGGACGAGGAACGTCGCGGGTCCTGGGCTGACCTGGATCAAGAAGGACCCAGCGCTGTCCCACTGGGGGCTCTGCAGGATGCCACCGCACCGGATGATGGCCATGCGCAGCATGTCCAGCAGGCTGATGAGCGTTGGGTTCATGGTTTGGCCTTTGAAGGGAAGGTCTGGGTCATGGAGCCCGACCAGTCAGCTACCCCAGAGCCGGAATAAGGCGGTTGGGGGAAGCGACCTGAGACGGAGCCGGGGTGGCCAAGGTTGATCTACGTAAAATTACTTACTTGGCCTCATTGTAAGTCTCACGCGGCTCTGTCAAGCAACAGAAGAAACGACGTGCTTGTCTTTTGATTAAAGGGTTTATTGAAAAACAAAATATAAATTAACAACCACTACAACCACCAAGACGTCAGCCACATCATGGTTTCGATCAGAAATTTTCGATTAATCAGACGATAATTATTTCATTTTATATGGCTCTCCACCAAGCCATTGGCCGTCAGGCGTAAGCCCAGGGATGAATTCGTCCAGAATTTTTCAGGCGACCGCAGGCGGCCCCTGCGCCCAATCCTGCCGACCGCCGGAAACAGGCTAAGGGCCAGCACCACTGCGGGTCAGCCACCATC
>JAAXXS010000335.1 GCA_013334395.1 Holophagaceae bacterium
TGTCCAACCAGATCACCCTCTCCACCATGCACGGCTGCCCCCCGGCGGAGATCGAGCGCATCGCCCGGTTCCTGCTCACGGACATGGGCATGCACACCTGGGTGAAGCTGAACCCCACGCTGCTCGGGCCCGAGCGGCTGCGGGGTCTGCTCAACGACACCCTCGGCTTCGACATCACCGTGCCCGACGAGGCCTTTGGCCACGACCCCAAGTGGCCGGACGCCATGGCCATGGTCAAGGCCCTGGCCCAGGTGGCCGAAGGCCGCCCGAACGGCTTCGGCCTCAAGCTATCCAATACCCTCGAGGTGGTGAACCACCGGCCCGTGTTCCCCACCAACGAGAAGATGATGTACCTGTCAGGGCGGGCCCTGCATCCGCTCACGCTCACCCTGGCCACCCTCGTCACCGAGGAGCTCGACGGCCAGGTGCCCGTCAGCTTCTGCGGCGGCGCCGACGCCCGCAACTTCGCGGACCTGGTGGCGGCGGGCCTCGGCCCCGTCACCGTCTGCACGGACCTGCTCAAGCCCGGCGGCTACGCCCGCCTGCAGCAGTACCTGGTCAACCTGGAAGCCGCCATGGACGAGGTGGGGGCGGCCAGCCTCGACGCCTTCGTCCAGGCCCGCTCCGGCGGCCACGGCGCCCGCTTCAACCTGGCCAGCTATGGCGTGAAGGCCGTGGGCGACGAGGTCTACGCCCGCCGCACTCGCCCCCTCGACTTCAAGGGCGATCGGCCCCTGGGCCACTTCGACTGCATCGCCGCGCCCTGCGTGGACGCCTGTCCGACACACCAGAACATCCCGGACTACCTGTGGCTGGTGGCCCACGGCAAGCCCGCCGAGGCTATGGAGGTCATCCTCCGCACCAACCCCCAGCCCGGCATCACCGGCAGCGTCTGCGACCACCCTTGCACCGAGCGCTGTGTCCGCAACTTCTACGACGCGCCCCTGGCCATCCGCGAGATCAAGCGCTTCGCCTTCGAGAGCGCCGGACCCATGCCTGCCGAGGTGGCTGGAAAGCCCCTGGGCATCAAGGTGGCCATCGTCGGCGCGGGCCCCTCGGGCCTGTCGGCCGCCTACTACCTGGCCAAGATGGGCTTCGAGCCCGTCGTGTTCGAAGCCAAGCAGGAACTGGGAGGCATGGTGGGCGGCCTGATCCCGGCCTACCGGCTGCCGAACGCCACGCTGGAAGGCGACCTGGTCCGCTTACGCGAGCTGGGCGTCCAGATCCAGCTGGGCAAGGCGCTGGGTCGGGACTTCACCCTGGCCGAGCTGCGCCGGGACTACGGTTCGGTCTTCCTCGGTGTCGGCGCCCAGAAGGGCAAGCGCCTGGGGATCCCGGGTGAGGACACGCCAGGCGTCATGGACGCCCTGGACTTCCTCGCGAAGGTGCGGGCGGGCACGCCCATGGACTTGGGCCAGCGCATCCTGGTCATCGGCGCCGGCAACTCCGCCATGGACGCCGTTCGCTCGGCCATCCGGCTGGCGCCGGGCAGCGAGGTCACCATCGTCTATCGCCGCACCCGGGCCCAGATGCCTGCGGATCCCGCGGAGGTCCACGACTGCGTGGAAGAGGGCATCCAGATCCGGGACCTGCTGGCTCCGGCCTCGGTGGTCGCTGAGAACGGCCGGGTCAAGGCCCTGGCCTGCACCCGCAT
>JAAXXS010000183.1 GCA_013334395.1 Holophagaceae bacterium
ACGTCGTGCAGGTGGCCGCACTTTCAAATCCCAAGAATATCGAGGCACTTAGACACGAACTTGAAAACACCTTCGGCGAGGTCTCCCTCCAGGGGGTCACCACCCGGGGGGGCCTGACCGTGAAGCGCGTCCGGGTGGGCAGCTACACCAGCCGGCAGGACGCTGAGCAGTCCGCCGAGCAGATCGCCAAGCTCCTCAAGGATCGTGGTGTCGAGCCCTTCATCACCCGCCAGCGCTGAGGCCTCCCGGCCCTTCCTGGTCATCCCCGCCGGCGGCCGGGGCGTGCGAATGGGTGGGGGTGTGCCCAAGCAGTTCCGGGACTGGGATGGTCGGCCCCTGCTCCAGGTGACAGTGGAGGCCTTCCTGGCCCCCGGCATGCCGCCCCTGGCGGGCATCGCCCTGGCCGTGCCCGAGTCCCACCTCGAGGAAGCCCGCAGCTGGCCCTTCCGCGTGCCCTGCACCGTGGTCCCCGGGGGGGACACCCGCCAGCAGTCCGTGTGGGCCGCGCTCCTGGCCCTGCCGGACCGGCCCCTCGCGCCAGTGATGATCCACGATGCCGTCCGACCCTTTCCACCCACGGCCCAGCTCTGGGAAGCCCTCGCAGCCCTGAACCAGTTCGACGGGACCCTGCTGGGAGAGCCTTCCACGGACACCCTCAAGCGGGTGGACCCCAGCGGCCGGGTGTTGGGGACCGAACCCCGGGAAGAGTTCTTCCGGGCCCAGACCCCCCAGATCGCCAGGCTTGGCACCTGGCTCCGGGCCTTCGAGGCCGCCGAGCGGGACCAGTTCACGGGCACCGATGATGTGGCCCTGCTGGAGCGCCTGGGTCTGGCCGTGAAGCTGATCCCCAGCCCCAGCTCCAACCTGAAGCTCACCACCCCCGAAGACTGGGATCGGGCCAAGCCACGCTGAGGGCTGGATTCCAACCACACTGTGTGGTTCAGAACCCACAATCCTCTTTTGATGCATCTAAATTAAATCATAGAATGATTTAATTTAGATATTGGCACACAACTGGCATGGGAACCTCCAGAGGTTCCCATGCCCCGCAGTGCCACCCCCCAGACCCTGAGCCACGAGATCACGATCTCGGGCCACGGCCTGCACGGCAACCGGCCCTGCACGGTGCGCCTCGTGCCTGTGTCTGCTCCCTCGGGCCTGGTGTTCGTCCACCTGCCCACCGGCACCGAGATCCCCGCCAAGGCCGAGCTGGCCGGCGACCTGGTCCTGGCCACCACCCTGGTGAAGGATGGTGTGCGGCTCCAGACCGTGGAGCACCTGCTGTCCGCCCTCATGGGCCTGGAAGTCGAGCACCTCCGCATCGAAGTGGACGCCGAAGAGCTTCCCATCCTGGACGGCAGCGCCGCCCCCTGGGTCGAAGCCATCCTGCGGGCCGGTTCCAAGTCCCTGGAAGGCCGCCGCCGCTTCCTGAAGATCACCCAGGCCATCGAAGTCCGCAACGGCGACCGCTGGATCCGCGCCCTGCCCTTCGACGGCTTCCGCCTGCGCTATGTCATCGACTTCCCCGTGCCGGCCCTGGGCCGCCAGAGCCGCGAGCTGAGCCTCACCCCGGAGAAGTACCGCCGGGAGCTGGGCGCCGCCCGCACCTTCTGCCTGGAGCAGGAGATCGACCTGATGCGCGCCCGCGGGCTCGCCTTGGGCGGCAGCCTCGACAACGCCGTGGTCTTCGGCGCCGACGGCCCCCTGAACGAGTCCCTGCGCTACGAAGACGAAGCCGTCCGCCACAAGATGCTCGACCTGGTTGGCGATCTGGCCCTGCTGGGCGCGCCGCTGCTGGGCCTCGTCGAGGCCCATGCCGCCGGCCATGCCCTGCACGTCGCCCTCTCCCAGGCCATCCTGGCCAATCCCGCCTGCTGGGAGTGGACCGAGGACGCCAAGCCCGCCAACGTGCGCCGCTTCTTCCAGCCCCTGGTCGCCCAGCCCGCCTGAAGGTGCCAGCAGCCCGAAGCATTGCCAGCGACTGCATTTAAGGTTGCGGTCCCGCGGTGAATCGGGCAGACTTAGCTCTTCGCCTCCGAGGTGCATAGGTGTTACTTCATCCCAATCACTGACCTGAACGACAGGGACCAAGTCCCTGGGTGGGTGGCCTCACTGGGCCGGAATGCAGGGATGGAAGAAGACACGCGGAAGGCCGTCGCGGCCATCCTGGCGGACGTGCGTTCCGAGGGGCTGCCCGCGGTGCTGGCCTGGACCCGGAAGCTGGATGGCGTCAGCCTCGACCCGTCGGCCCTGCAGATCCCGGGCTCGGCCCTGGAAGCCGCCCGCGCGGACCTGGACCAGCGCCAGCCGGACCTCATGACCGCCCTGCGGGAGATGATTGGCAACGTGCGGCGCTTCGCCGAAGGCCAGCGCGGCTGCCTGCGCGACCTGGAACTGCCCCTGCCCCTGGGCGGCACCGTGGGCGAGCGCTGGTGCCCCATGCAGGCGGCGGGTGTCTACATCCCCGGCGGCCGGGCCTTCTACCCCTCCACCCTGGCCATGACCGTCATCCCCGCCCAGGTGGCTGGAGTGCGCCGCATCGTGGGCGTCACCCCGCCCAAGGCCCAGGCCACCCTGCCCGGCGCCTGGGGGGTGGACCCCCTGGTCCTGGCCTGCGCAGCGGAGCTGGGCCTCACGGAGCTCTATCCCTTCGGCGGCGCCCAGGCCCTGGGCTGGCTGGCCTATGGCGAACCGGCTGTGGACCTCATCGCCGGGCCCGGCAACCGCTTCGTGGCCGAGGCCAAGCGGCAGCTCATCGGCACCTGCGGCATTGACGCCCTGGCGGGCCCCACCGAGCTGCTGGTGCTGGCGGACGCCAGCGCCGACCCCGCCTGGCTGGCCGAGGACCTGCTGGCCCAGGCGGAGCACGACCCTGATGCCGCCGCCGTCCTCATCAGCGCTGACCGAGCCCTGCTGGAGGCCGTGGCGCTTGAGCTGCAGGCCCGGGTGGCGGCCTCGCCCCGGCGGGCGATCCTCGAGCAGAGCCTCGCGGCCCACGGGCGGCTGGTCTGCGCGGAACGCGATCTGGCGGTGGCGGTGGCCCAGGCCTGGGCGCCCGAGCACCTCGAGCTCTGCGTCCGCGATCCGGAGGCCTGGCTGCCGGACCTGACCACGGCCGGTGCCGTCTTCATCGGGGCCGCCAGCGCCGAGGCCTTCGGGGACTACGGCGCGGGTCCCAACCACGTGCTGCCCACGGACCGCAGCGCCCGCTACACCAGCCCCCTGGGCGTGGCCACTTTCCTCAAGCGCCAGAGCCTGCTGCGACTGTCCGCGGCGGACGCCGCCGCCATGGCCCCCTGGGTCGAGCGCCTCGCCGAGGCCGAGGGCCTCACCCACCACGGCCGTAGCGCGGGCCTCCGCGCCCACCGCCATCCCTAGGCGCCGCGCCCGTCCCTGCCGAGCCCCTCCGCTTCTCCCGGCCTGAAGGCCTGGAACCCTCCTACCCTTCTCTTGAGTCCCCATGCCGCTCCTCCGCCCTGATCTCGCCGACCTGCCCGCCTACCAGCGGCCGCTGGAGCCGTCGGCGGGCCTGCGCCTGCACATGAACGAGCTGCCCTCGGACTGGCCCGAGGCTGCCCGGGAAGCGCTGCTGGCGCGGCTCCAGACCCTGCCCTTCAACGTCTACCCCGAGCGCCAGGCCGAGCTCACCGAGCGGCTCCGCCAGCGCCTGGGAGCCCCCGCGGGCGGGCTGCTGCTGGGTCCCTCCAGCGGTGCCCTGCTGGACCTGGTGGCCCTGGCGGGCCTCGCCCCAGGTGACACCGTCGCCATTCCCGACCCCGGCTTCAGCCTCTACCCCCTGCTGGCGCGGCGCCACGGCGGCCGGGTGCGCCTGGTGCCCCAGGGCACAGGCTTTCCCCTGGAGCCCTGGTTCGCGGCCCTGGACTGCCGCCAGCTCTGGCTGACCCTGCCCAACAATCCGACCGGCGCCTGGCTTTCCCCGGAGCTCCTCGAGCCCCTGCTGGAGGCGGCCGCCGCCCGGCCGGATCCGCCGCTGGTGGTGCTGGACGAGGCCTACGCGGAGTTCGCCCCCGCCACTCACCGCCTGGCCGTGGACCGCTACCCGAACCTGGTGCTGCTGCGGACCTTCAGCAAGGCCCTGGCCTCCGCCGCCTGGCGCCTGGGCTACCTGGTGGGCGATCCCGCCCTCCTCGGCCGCCTCGCCGCCCTGCAGCTGCCTTATTCCCTTCCCTCCGCCAGCCTCGAGGCTCTCGATGTGGCCCTGGACTTCGCCCCGGCCTTCGAGCCTGCAGTGCGGGCCCTGCTCGAGCGCCGCGACCGCTTCGCGGCGGCCCTGACCACCCACCGCGCGGCCCCCAGCGCTGGCAACTACCTGCACCTGACCCCGGACCCCAGCCCCCTGCTGGAGCCCGCCGGTATCAAGGTGCGCCTCCTGCCCGGCGCCGACGCGGCCCGGGTGAGCCTGGGCACCGAAGCGGACACCGCGCGGGCAGCGGCAGTGTTGGGAGCGGCCCTGCCCGCCCCCGCCCCCCGGCCCCGGCGGCGCCTGCTGGCGCTGGACATCGACGGCGTGCTCATCGATGCGGACCGCAGCTTCCTCGAGGCCGTGGCCCGGGCCCTGGCGGAGCTGCGGCCGGCCCTGCCCTGGACCGACGCCAGCTACCGCGCCTTCAAGCGCGCGGGGGGCTTCAACAACGACTTCCGCCTGGCAGCCGGCGCCCTGGCTCTGGCCGAGGCTCACGGGGATGTGGACCTGCAGGGCCTGGTGGAGGCGGCCACGGGCCGGGGCTTCCCGGAGCTGGAGTCCCGCATCCAGGCCCTGGAGCCCGCGGCCCAGGTCGTGGTGCAGAAGCACTACGCCGACACCATCAAGCTGGAGCGCCCCCTGGCGAGCCTGACCCAGCTGCGGACCCCGGGCTGGGAGCTGGCCGTGCTCACGGGCCGCCCGCCCGAGGAGCTGGTGCTGGCCTGGCAGGTGCTGGGCTACAGCCTGCCCGCGGTGTGCGACGCCGCGCCCCACCTCCGCAAGCCAGAGCCCGCGGGGCTGCTGCAGCTGGCTGATGCCTTCCGCGCCGAAGAGATCGTCTTCGTGGGCGACACCGTGGACGACGCCCGCTGCCTCCGGGCCGCCGCGGCGCTCCGTCCCGAAGTATCCTGGC
>JAAXXS010000336.1 GCA_013334395.1 Holophagaceae bacterium
CTCCCAGTCTAGCGCGGAGGATGGTCCTGGCCCCATCTCCCCCTCCACTCCCGGGGGAACTCCCGGTATCCTGGGCCAAGATCTTTCATCCAATGTGTTTCCATTCCTTCGAGACCTGGGGTCGCCGTCGCTCCCCAGCCCATGAGGACCGCTCCCATGAAACTCCGCATCCTGGCCTTGCTTCCCCTTCTGGCCCTCGCGGGCTGCAAGCCGACCGCGAAGGAGATCAAGATCGGTGTCTCGGCGCCGACCACCGGCAGCATCTCTGCCACGGGCCAGTCGGCGAAGAACGCCATCGCCCTGGTGCAGGAGGAGATCAACGCCGGGGGCGGAGTGCAGGTCGGTGACAAGCAGGTGAAGGTGCGCTTCATCATCGAGGACGACGAGGACAAGCCCGAGTCCACGGCTACGGTTTTCCAGAAGCTCATCAACCAGGACAAGGTGCTGGCCATTGTGGGCTCCTACACCAGCAAGTGCTCGAACGCCGGCGCCCCCATCGCCGAGGCCTCGGGCATCCCCGTGGTCTCTCCCTGGTCGACCAATCCCAACGTGACCAAGGGCCGGAAGTTCATCTTCCGGGCCTGCTTCATCGACCCCTTCCAGGGTCGCGTGGTGGCCCAGTTCGCCACCGGCAAGCTGAAGGCGAAGACGGGCGCCGTGCTCTATGACGTGGCCAGCGACTACAACAAGGGCATCGCCGAGGTCTTCCGCGACGAGTTCGCCAAGATGGGCGGAAGGATCGTCGGCTTCGAGACCTACAACACCAAGGACACGGACTTTTCGGCGCAGCTCACGAAGATCAAGGGCTCGAATCCCGAGGTGCTGTTCCTCCCCAACTACTTCAATGAGGTGCCCCTCCAGATCCAGCAGGCCCGCAAGCTGGGCCTCACGGCGGTCATGCTGGGCGGGGATGGCTGGGACAACCCGGAGCTGGTGAAGCTGGGCGGCAAGGTCATGGATGGGAACTACTTCTCCAACCACTACTCGCCCGACATCGACAACCCCATCGCCAAGGGCTTCATCGCGAAGTACAAGGCCCGCTTCGGCCTCGTCCCGGACGCGGCGGCGGCCCTCACCTATGACTCCGCCAACCTGATCCTCAAGGCTGTGGCCACCGCCGGCAAGGCCGACTCCAAGGCCATCCGCGACGCGCTGGCCGCCACGGTCGGCTTCCAGGGCGTCACGGGGAACATCACCTACGGTGGCGGCGGCGATCCCGTGAAGGGCGCCGTGGTCATCAAGGTCGAGGATGGCAAGTTCGTCTTCGACAGTGCCGTGAACCCCTAGCTCCGGGTCGGCCAGCCCTTGGACACCATCATCCAGCAGCTCTTCAACGCCGCCCAGCTCGGGGCGGTGTATGCCCTGATCGCGCTGGGCTACAGCATGGTGTACGGCATCATCCGCCTGATCAACTTCGCCCACGGCGACATCTTCATGCTCGGGGGCTTCATCGGTCTGCTGCTCACCACGCGCTTCGGCTGGATGCCCTTCTACCTGCTGCTGCCCCTGGCCATGCTGCTGACCGCGCTGGTCGGGGTCGCCATCGAGCGGGTGGCCTACCGCCGGCTGCGGAACGCCCAGCGCATGTCCGTGGTCATCACCACCCTGGGCGTGGGCATCTTCCTGGAGAACCTGGTGCGCCTCACGGTGGG
>JAAXXS010000022.1 GCA_013334395.1 Holophagaceae bacterium
GGTAGTCGATGCGCCCCTCCATCTGCTCCCAGATCTCGGGGCCCGTGGACTGGTAGTGGGCGGCGTTGTTCTCGCGGTTGCCGTGCTGGTCAGGGAAGTAGCAGTTCGGAGTCTCCCGGGCCAGGCGGGGGGTGATGTTGTTGTAGCTGTCGGGGTGCTCCGGCGGCAGGCTGGTGTCCGCCTTGTGGACCTCGGCCCCAAGGGCCAGCAACTGGTTCAGCTTCTCCTGGGAGATGGTGTCGCGCACCACCACCTTGATGCGGTAGCCCTTCTGAATGGCCATGAGGGCCAGGCCCATGGCGGTGTTGCCCGAGGAGTTCTCGAGGATGAGGTCCCCGGGCTTGAGGCGGCCATCCCGCTCGGCGGCCTCGATCATGTACTTGGAAATACGGTCCTTGCTGCTGCCCATGGGGTTCAGGAACTCGAGCTTGGCGAAGATCTCGGCCGGGAGGTGCTCGACGACACGGCGCAGCCGGACCAGCGGCGTGTTGCCGATGGCCTCCAGGACGCTGCCGCAGGGCTTCCGGTAGAGCATGGGAATTCTCCAGGCTCCAGTATGCCCGTGGGACACAGGCAGGAGGGGAGATGGCAGAGGAGGCGTGACCCAGTTCCGGCGCAGTGCTATGGTCTGTCCTCAATCGAGGGGGCCGCGCTGCACGCGCGACGATGCGGGCAGGCGCACTCCCGCATGGCTTTCGGTTACCAGGTGATCCATGGTCCACGATCTGCCGTCCTTCCTTTCCTATTGGTCCAATGCCCGGGCGCGCACGGTGCGGGTGCTGGAGGCTCTTGAGCCCGGAGACCTGGACTGGGCGCCCGCGCCGGGGTCCTTCACTTTCGGGGACCTCTTGCGACATCTGGCGGGCATTGAGCGCTACATGTGGTCCGAGTGTGTGGCGGGGCGCCCCAGTCGCTACCCGGGGCATGGCCGGGAGCTGGCTTCGGACCTGCTGTCCCTGCGGGCCTACCTGGATCGCTGCCATGAGGAGGCGATAACCATCTTCGGCAATCTCACGGAGGCGGACCTTCAGGCGTCCTGCGTGACTGGCGCCGGGGCTCGGATGGCCGTGTGGAAGTGTCTGCGGGCCATGGTGGAGCACGAGGCCCATCACCGGGGCCAGCTCTACCTCATGGCCACCCTGCGGGGCCGCCAGGTGGCACCCCTTTTCGGTCTGACGGAAGAGGAGCTGAAGGCACGGGCCTCGGCCCCATGAGCCCAGATCCTCCCTTCCGGGGCCGTCACCTTCTCGGCCCGGTCCTGCGCCAACCGGTGATAATCAGGCCATGCCCCAGCCCCTAAAGAAGACCTCCTTGATTGAGTTCGAGCCCGAGTTCATTGCTGGGCTTAAGGACATCTTCGAGGAGAAGATCGTGTTCAACCGGCTCCTGGGCCTGAAGATCGCGGTGCTGACTCCCGAGCGCGTCATGGGCCGGATCGTCATGCGCAATGACCTGGTGGGGCACTACGCCTACAACCGGGTGCACGGCGGGGTCATCAGCGCAGGTCTCGACGCCATGGGCGGGCTGGCCGTCATGGCCGCCATCGGGGCGCGCCACATGGATGAGTCGCCGCTGGAGCGGCTCCACCGCTTCGCCAAGCTGGGCACCATCGACCTGCGCATCGACTACCTGCGCCCTGGTGTGGGCGAGCACTTCGAGCTGCGCGCCGAGGTCATGCGCCTGGGCTCGCGGGTGGCCTCTACCCGCATGGAATTCCTGGACGCCGAGGGCAAGCTGCTGTCGACGGGGGCGGGCGCCTACATCGTTTCCTGAGTCCCCTGCGGCGTGCCTGGGTGCCCTCCCGCTGAGGTCGAGATCTCCGTCCTCATGAGTAATACCAAGGGACGTTCGGGCTCGTTTCCGATCATCGGCAGGACCTCTGGTTCAGGGGTTGTGCCTGAGGGTGCCAGGGGGGTGATGCGGAAGGTGTCCGCCAGCGTGTTGGATCTGGTGCCCTGCTGATCCGTGGTGGAGACTTCCAGCAGGAAGGTCGTCACGAACTCGCTTGGAATGCCCAGGGAGAACTGGATCAAGCCCTCAGTCACCCCTGCGGTCCCCGAAATGGGACACGTCAGGACTCCGGCGGTGTAGCCGTCCGCGTACTGCCCGGACAGCGTGAAGCTGGTCATATCCCCACCCGCGTCCGAAAACTTGAAGCTGCCCACGACCACCACCCTGCCGCCGCCCGCATCCTTGGCCGCACTGGCAGGTGTGAACTGCAGATCTGAAAGGCAGGGGGAATGCAGGGCCGAGGGTGCCGTCTCGATTAACAGCATCCCAACCAGGGTGTTGGACTTGGCACCCCGAGCGTCGGTGGCGCTGGCCTCGATCCTGACATCGCCGACAGCGGCCGTGCTCAGGCCCAGCTGGACCGTGAGGGTCCCGGCCGTCGTGCCGTCGGCACCCGGGAGGGGGCTCGTCATGGTTGAAGCCACCGCCCCCATCGAGTCATAGCAGGTGAGGGTGAGGTCAGTGAGATCGCCACCTCCATCCGTGAAGTTCAGGAGGCCCACGACGTTGACCTTGCCACCACCAGCACCCTGGGCCGAGGCCTTGGGCGAGAGCAGGAAGCTCGACAGACCGGGCGCATGGGAGGGTGCGACGGGCGTCGAGGGGGACGCGCCTCTCCCGCCGCAGGCGAGGAACAGGGCCGGAAGTGCCAACGACAGGAACAGCAACCCAACAGCTCTCATCGGCCCTCCGTGGCGGTTTGTCTCACTGCCCACCCTTATCGGCCGAATTTCTGCGCTCTGAGCCGTGTCTAGACTTTTGCGAAAGATTGAAAGCCCGCCCCGGTGCTGAAAGCTGGGCCCCTCCCAGGGATCCGTCGGAGTTCCCCCGCTAGACTGGAAAGATGCTGTCCTCGCTGCGCATCCAGAACCTGGCCCTGGTGGAAGACCTGTCCCTCGCCTGGGGGCCGGGCTTCACGGTGCTCACGGGCGAGACGGGTGCGGGCAAGTCCCTGCTGGTGGATGCCCTCTCGTTGCTGGTGGGCGCCCGGGGCGACGCGGAGCTGGTGCGCCACGGGGCCGAGCGGGCCACGGTGGAGGCCGTGGTGGAGGGCCGCTTCGAGGTCTGGCAGGCCTTCCTGAATGAGCGGGGCCTGCCCGAGGAGCAGCCGGTGGTCCTGCGCCGCGAAGTCGGTCCGGGCCGCAGCCGTGCCTGGATCAACGGCGCCAGCTGCGCCCTGGCGGATCTCCGGGAGGCGGGCCGCTTCTGGATGCGCCTCACCAGCCAGCACGACCACCAGTCGCTCCTCGGGGAAGACCGGCACCTGGCCCTCATCGACGAGGTGCTGGGCCTGGAGCCCCGCCTGGACAGCCAGGCTGCCGCGGTGCGGGCGGCTGAGGCCGCCCTCAAGGCCCGGCGGCGCAGCGAGGCCGAGCGGGGCCAGCGCCTCGAGGAACTGGCCGAGGCTCTGGCGGACCTAGAGAAGCTCAATCCCCGCCCCGGCGAGTGGGCCCAGCTCAAGGCCGACCGCGAGCCCCTGCGCCACGCCGTTCATCTGGAGCAGGCCTTCCGGGAGGCGGCGGAGGCCCTGGCCGAGGGCCTGCCCAAAGTCGAGCTGGCCCACAAGGCCCTGGCCCGCGCCGTGGCCCACTGGCCCGACGCCGCCCCGGACCAGGACCGCCTGCGCTCAGCGGTCCTGGAGCTGGAGGACCTGCTGGCCCTGGCCCAGGATCAGGCCCTCCGCTGGGCCGGAGCCGGGGCGGATCGCATCGAGCTCATGGAGGCCCGCCTGGCCCTCTACGAGCGCCTGGCCCGGCGGCATCGCTGCGAGCCGGAAGACCTGACGACCCGGGCGCAGGCCTTCCGGGAGGAACAGCGCTTCCTGCTGGCCGGGGACGCGTCGATCAAGGAGCTGGAAGGGGCACTGGCCAAGGTGGCCGAGACCTACCGCGCCGCCGCAGAGTCCCTCCACGGCCAGCGGGGCGAGTCCATTCCCCGGCTCGAAGCCGAGGTTCAGAAGCGTCTGGCCCGGCTCGGCATGAAGGGCGCCCGCCTGCAGCTGCGCCTGGCGCTGGCCGAGGAGGCGGGAAGTCCCGTCGAGCAGGGGGGCCGGCCCGTGCGGGTGGCCGCCCAGGGGTTCTCGGCCCTGGCCATCTGGATTGAGCCGAACCCCGGCGAGGGATTTCGCCCCCTGGCCCGCATCGCCTCCGGCGGCGAGCTGAGCCGCCTCATGCTGGCTCTGGTGGGCGCGGGTCTGGCCCTGGGCGCGGGCGTGCGGGATGGCCTGACCCTGGTATTGGATGAGGTGGACGCGGGCCTGGGCGGCGAGACGGCCCTGGCTGTGGGCAAGGCCGTGGCCGAGCTGGGCCGGGCCCATCAGGTGCTGGCGGTGACCCATCTGGCCCAGGTGGCCGCCCGGGCCGACCGCCACGGCTGCCTCCACAAGGAGACCGAGGGCGGCCGCACCCGCAGCGCTCTGGGCTGGGTCGTGGGCGAGGCCCGCACCCGGGAACTGGCGCGCCTGCTGTCCGGACACCCCGATCGCATCGAGGCCCTGGATCACGCCCGGGTGCTGCTGGAAGGCTAGAGAACCCTAAGGCCTTTTCGTGGACTTCTGCCGGACCCGCTTGGGCGGCGCGGTCTTGCCTTTGCGCGGGGCCTGCTTGGCGGCGGGCTTGGGCAGTTCCTTCTTCTTGGGCCGGGGGCGCGCCTTGACCTTGTCCTCGCGCTGGGCCTGGAGGGACTCGTTGCTGCGGGAGGGCTTCAGGCCCTCGCCGGGATCCAGGATGCGGCGCACCACGGCGGTCTCGACGGGCTCGCCTTCGTCCTTCTGCTTCTTCTGGATACTGATGCGCAGAGGCACACCGGCCAGGCCGAACTGGTCGCGGAGGCGGTTCTCCATGTAGCGCACGTAGCTGAAGTGCAGGCCGCGGTCGGTGTTGGCCTTGACCACGAAGCTCGGCGGCCGGACCCCCACCTGGGTCATGAAGTAGAGCTTGGGCAGCTTGCCATCCACCGCGTGGGGGCTCATGGCCCCGACGGTCTCCCGCAGGAAGCGGTTGAGCTCGCCGGTGGAGATGCGCCGGGCGTGGGCTTCCGCCAGTTCGTCGATCATGGCGAACAGCTTGGACACCCGCTGCCCTGTGAGGGCCGAGAGGAAGATCATCGGCGCGTGGTGCAGGAAGCCCAGGCTGCGGCGGAGGTCCTCCTCGGCGCCGTAGATGGTGTGGGTGTCCTTCTCGACGAGATCCCACTTGTTGACCACGAGGATCACGGCCGCGCCGGCCTCCTGCGCGTAGCCCGCGATGACGGCGTCCTGGTGGGTGGCGCCTTCGACGGCGTCCAGCAGCAGGAGGCTGACGTCGGCCCGGGCCATGGCCTGCTTGGCCTTCAGGATGCTGAGCTTCTCGGCGCCCTCGAAGGTCTTGCCCTTGCGGCGGATGCCCGCGGTGTCGATGAGGCGGTAGACCCGCTCGTCGACATGGATGATGGTGTCCACGGTGTCCCGGGTGGTGCCCGCCACTTCGCTGACGAGGCTGCGCTCGTAGCCCAGCAGCCGGTTGGCGAGGGAGGACTTGCCAACGTTGGGCCGGCCGATCAGGGCGAAGCGCCGCTCGTCGCCGAGGGAGTGGGTCTCGGCCTCTTCGGGCGTGCGGTGGAAGGGCAGCCGGGTGCGGAGGGCGGCGATGAGCTCAGGCACGCCGGCGCCGTGGGCGGCGGAGATGGCGAAGACCTCGTCGAAGCCCAGGGTGTAGAAGCCCCCGTCCGGGGCGCCGCCCTTCATACCGTCCAGCTTGTTGATGACGAGCAGGATGGGCTTGCCCATCCTGCGCAGCCTGGCGGCAATCTCCTGGTCCCCGGTGGTGAGGCCGTCGTGGCCGTCCACCAGCAGGACGGCCATGTGGGCCTCGCTCAGGGCGGCCTCGGCCATGCGGGTGATGCCCTGGGTGATGACGTCGTCGCCTTCGAAGTCGAGGCCTCCGGTGTCCACCAGGTCGAAGACTTCCTCGGCCTCGCCTTCCTCGCCCAGGCAGGTGACCCGGCCATAGGAGCGGTCCCGGGTCATGCCCGGCAGGTCATGGACCAAGGCCGCCCGGCTGCGCGTGAGCCGGTTGAAGAGGGTGGACTTCCCCACATTGGGGCGTCCGCAGAGGGCGACGAGTGGCAGTTTCATGGTTGTTCCAAGCCTTCCAGTGTATCGAGGATGGCACCAAAGGACACGGGCGGATTTCCGCAGGGGCAGATACAGTGGGGCTTCCTCGTGCCGGAGTCCCCATGAACCGTTCCTCGCTGCTGCTGCTTGTGCCTGCTCTGCTGGTGGCGGCGCCCACCCCGAAGGTGCTCACGCCCGCGATGGCGGTCGAGCGGCAGCTGGAGGCCATCAATGCTCATGACCTGGAAGGCGTTCTGGCGCTCTTCTCTGAGGATGCCGAAGTCTCCGACCTTCCGGTCGGAGCCCCGGCGTTGAAAGGGAAGTCAGGGCTTCGGGAGCGTTACACCGGGCTGTTCAAGGGCAATCCCGAGCTGCACGTCTCGGCAGCGGCCCAACTGGTCTCGGGGGCCTTCGTGGTCCAGCGGGAGCGCCTCAAGGGCCTCGCGGGCTCCAAGGGACCCGTCGAGGTCGTGATGGTCTATCAGGTGAAGTCGAGCAGGATTATTCGGATGTGGGCTTTGAGGGAGTAGGGGGCGGCCAGCACCCGTCAGCCCCGCACCACAGAATGAAAAAGGGTCCCGATTGGGACCCTTTTCATTCTGGCGGGGCTGACGGGGCTCGAACCCGCGACTTCCAGCGTGACAGGCTGGCACTCTAACCGACTGAGCTACAACCCCTTGTGTTCACCAGCGGACTGGTGGGCGATGACGGGCTCGAACCGCCGACATGCTGCGTGTAAGGCAGCTGCTCTACCGACTGAGCTAATCGCCCGAATCGCCGAACCACGATCCTCCCACAGGGGCCCTGGGGGGTCAAGTCCGAACCTCGGCGTTGAGGGAATCGGACTGTTCTGGTAAGGTTATCTGACTTCCGAAGCCAGAGGTTCCCGCGGACCAACGCTGGCGTAGGTGTGACCCTGGTCGATCTATCGGCCGAGGCCTTGGGATGTTTCTGGAGGGTGGCCTGTGGCGCTGCTGGAAATGGTAAATCTGACACTCCGAACGCCAGACAAGGGCGGACCCGTGGCGCAGATTCTGGCCCAGATGCCGGATCCCATGCGCCCCGACCTGCCGGCCCTGATCTTTGTGATCGTTCTGCTGGTGGTGCTCTACGTCTACCTCCGGGTGGTGTTCTTCAAGCCCCTCGACAAGGTGATGGCAGACCGCGACCGCGACTTGAATGCCGGCGGCGACGCCAAGGCCCAGGCTGCCGCCCTCCTCGAGGCCCGGCAGAAGGACTACCAGGACCGCCTGAAGGACCTCCGCGCCCAGGCCTTCGACCGCCGCAAGGCCCTCTCGGATGCCGCTGGCCGCGAGAAGCAGGCCCTGCTGGATGAGGCCCGGACCAAGGCCCTGGCGGAGCGTCAGGCTGCGGTGGAATCTCTCAAGACCCAGCAGCAGGCGGCCCGGCAGAACCTGCTGGCCCAGGTGGACGCCTTGGCTGAATCCATGGCCCAGACCCTTCTGAAGCAGGCCTGAGCATGACGAAGCTGACCCGGATCTCCCTCGCTGCTCTGCTGTCCCTGAGCCCACTCGCGCTCGTGGCCCAGGCCCATCCCGCGCCCGCCGCCGAGAAGCACGAGGCTCCTGCCGCCCACCAGGCCCCTGCTGCCGGCCACGAAGCCCCCGCCGGGACTCACGCCGCCCCGGCCGGTGGTCACGATGCCAATGCCGCCGCCGCCCATGGCGAGGGTGCTGTCCACCATGCCCCGGCCATGAAGCTCTTCGGCAAGGAATACGGCAAGCTGGGCGCCTTCACCGTCCAGCTCCTGAACTTCGCCATCTGGGGCGCCGGCCTCTACTTCATGCTCAAGGGCGGCCTGTCCGCCATGTTCAAGTCCCGCAAGGAAGAGCTGGAGACCCTGCTCGCCCAGGCGGAGAAGGACAAGGCCGAGAGTGCAGCCCAGATGAAGGAACTCGAAGTGAAGATGGCCGGGCTCGAAGGTGAGCTGGCGGGCATCCTCTCCAAGGCCGATGCCGACTCGGAGACCGAGAAACAGCGGGTGCTGGAAGCGGCCCGCGCTGAGGCCCTCCTCATCCTGGCTCAGGCTCAGGCGGAGATCGGCTTCCAGAAGCGGCAGGCCGAGCAGGACCTCCGGGCCCTCGTGGCCGAGCTCACGGTGGAGGGCGCCGCCAAGCGCCTCGAAGCCAAGCTCCAGGGACCTGAGGCCGGCAAGGCGCTCGACCGGGCCATCCAGCAGATCGGAGGTGTCCAGTGAGTAGCCGCCTGACCGCCCGGCGCTACGCCAAGGCCCTCCTTCAGATCGGTGACAAGCAGGGCAACGTGCCCCAGCTCAAGGCCGAGCTGGAGACCGTGGCCGCCACCGTGGCCGGCAACTCCGACCTCACCCGCCTGGTGGCCTCGCCCCTGGTGATGCCCACGAAGAAGGCCGAGGTCTTCGAGACCATCCTCGCCACCGCCAAGGTGAGCGTCACGCTGCGCCACTTCTTCAAGGTGGTGGCCGAGGCCGGTCGCCTGAACCTGCTGCCGGACCTCCGCCGTACCTTCTCGGATCTGGTGGATGAGCGTGACGGCATCGTCGAGGCCAAAGTGGCCAGTGCCCAGCCCCTCACCGAGGACCAGTCCAAGGCCCTCGTCATCTCCCTCGCCGCCCGTACCGGCAAGACCATCCGCCTCACCTGGAGCCAGGATGCCGCCCTTCTCGGGGGGATCAAGGTCCAGGTCGGCTCCACGGTCCTGGATGCCTCGCTCCAGGGTCAGCTCCGCCAACTCAAGACTCAGCTGCTTTCCGCCTAGTCACGTTCGCATTCACTCGCAGGTTTGGAGGACTTCATGGACATTCGCGCGGAAGAGATTTCCCGCATCATCCGTAGCCAGATCGAAGGCTTCGACGCCCAGGTGGACGTGGCCGAGGTAGGCACCGTCATCAGCGTGGGTGACGGCATCGCCCGCGCCTACGGGCTCGAGAAGGCCATGGCCGGCGAGCTGCTGGAGCTGCCCCACGGCGTCATGGGCCTCGCCTTCAACCTGGAAGAGGACAACGTCGGCATCATCCTGCTGGGCGACGCCGCCGCCATCAAGGAAGGCGACACGGTCAAGCGCACCGGCAAGATCATGTCCGTCCCCGTGGGCCCCGCTTTCGTGGGCCGCGTGATCGACGCCCTGGGCAACCCCATTGACGGCAAGGGCCCCATCCAGTCTGTGGGCTTCAACCCCATCGAGCGCATCGCCCCCGGCATCGTCGACCGCAAGAGCGTGCACGAGCCCATGCAGACAGGCCTCAAGGCCATCGACAGCCTGATCCCCATCGGCCGCGGCCAGCGTGAGCTGATCATCGGCGACCGCCAGACGGGCAAGACCGCCGTCGCCGTGGACACCATCATCAACCAGCGCGACACCGGCGTGATCTGCATCTACGTCGCCATCGGCCAGAAGCGCTCCACCGTGGCCCAGGTCGTGAAGACCCTGGAAGAGTACGACGCCATGAAGCACACCATCGTGGTGGCCGCGTCCGCTTCCGAGGCCGCTCCCCTGCTGTTCCTGGCCCCCATGACCGGCGCGGCCCTGGGCGAGTACTTCATGTGGCACGGCAAGGACGGCAACCCCGCCGGCCAGGACAACCCCGGCGGCCACGTGCTCTGCATCTACGACGATCTCTCCAAGCAGGCTGCGGCCTACCGCGAGATCTCCCTCCTGGTGCGGCGTCCTCCCGGACGTGAGGCCTACCCTGGCGACGTGTTCTACCTCCACAGCCGCCTGCTGGAACGCGCCTGCAAGCTCAGCGACGCCCGCGGCGCCGGCTCCCTCACGGCCCTCCCGGTCATCGAGACCCAGGCCGGTGACGTGTCCGCCTACATTCCCACCAACGTCATCTCCATCACCGATGGCCAGATCTTCCTCGAGAGCGACCTCTTCAACTCGGGCGTCCGGCCTGCGGTGAACGTCGGCATCTCCGTGAGCCGCGTGGGCGGTTCCGCCCAGGTGAAGGCCATGAAGTCCGTGGCTGGCACCATCAAGCTCGACCTCGCCCAGTATCGCGAGCTGGCGGCCTTCTCCCAGTTCGGTTCGGACCTGGACAAGGGCACCCTGGCCCAGCTGAACCGTGGCCAGCGCCTCGTTGAAATCCTGAAGCAGGGCCAGTATCAGCCCATGGCCGTGGAGAAGCAGGTGGTCATCATCTGGGCCGCCACCAACGGCTACACCGATGATCTTGCGGTGCCCCAGCTGCGGCGCTTCGAGATCGAGCTGATGGCCTTCCTCGAGGTGAACTGCCCCGAGGTGCTGCGCGGCATCCGCGAGACCAAGGTGCTCAGCGATGACACCAAGGCCCAGCTCAAGACTCAGGTGGTGGCCTTCAAGGAGACCTTTCTCAGCGCTCTGAACCAGACCGCAGGAGCCTAGTCCCATGGCGAGTCTCCAGGACATTCGCCGCCGGATCCGGTCGGTGAAGAACACTCAGCAGGTCACCAAGGCCATGAAGATGATCTCCGCGGTCAAGCTGCGGAAATCTCAGGAGCGCCTGGTGGCCCTGCGCCCCTACGCCAGCAAGATGGCGGAAGTCGTCCGCCGGGTCGTGGTGCGCATCAAGGGCGATGCCGAGATCCAGCCGGGTCCGGCCGCCCAGGCCTTCCTGGCCCCCCGGGAAGAGAAGCGCATCCGTCTGGTCTTCGTGGCCTCGGACAAGGGCCTCTGCGGCGGCTTCAACGCCAACGTGGCCAAGGCCGCGACCGCATTTGTCGCTCACTGCCCCTCTGAGATCGTCCACCTGGACGTGGTGGGCAAGCGGGCCGTGGAGTGGGCCAAGAAGCAGAAGCTCACCCCGACCAAGGAGTATCTGAACATTCCCCTGCCGGGCTTGCAGCGGGTGGTGACGGAGATCTCCGCGAGCGCCTCCGCCCAGTATCACGATGGGGAGATCGACGCCCTCTACGTGGTCTACAACTACTTCAACAGCCCCGTGGCCCAGACGCCCACGGTGCTCCGGGTCTTCCCCATGGAGCTGGATCCCAGCCTCGAGAGCAAGGAGGCCGGTCAGGTCTCCCACCTGCTGGAACCCGATCCCAACGCGGTGCTGGAGACCCTCCTGCCCCGCTTCGTGGAGACGGAGCTGCTGCGCAACCTGCTGGAGAGCAGCGCCTCGGAACACGGCGCCCGCATGGCGGCCATGGACAAGGCGAGCAACAACGCCGGCGAGATGATCGCCAAGCTGACGCTCACCATGAACAAGATCCGGCAGGCCGGCATCACCAACCAGATCATCGAGATCGTCAGCGGCGCCAACGCCTGAGTCCTTCGCCTATTCCTTCGTCGAGGTAACCCATGTCCAACTCCCTTCAAGGCCGCGTGATCGCCATTGTCGGTCCCGCCGTGGATGTCGAATTCGGTGAGCATCTGCCCTCCATCATGAACGCGCTGCTCACGGACATCGCCGGTGTCTCGGTGACGCTGGAGGTGCAGCAGCACCTCGGCGAGAACCGCGTTCGCTGCGTGTCCATGCAGCCCACCGAGGGCATGATCCGCGGGCAGATCGTCACCGACACCGGCAAGCCCATCAACGTGCCTGTGGGCCCCGAGACCCTGGGCCGCATCATCAACGTCGTGGGCGATCCGGTCGACGAGCGCGGCCCCATCGGCCACAAGATGACCCTCCCCATCCACCGCGAGGCGCCCAAGTACGAAGAGCTCAACACCTCCTCCGAGATGTTCGAGACCGGCATCAAGGTCATCGACCTCCTCGAGCCCTACGCGAAGGGTGGCAAGACGGGCCTCTTCGGCGGTGCCGGTGTGGGCAAGACCGTGCTGATCATGGAGCTCATCAACAACATCGCCAAGGGGCACGGTGGATATTCCGTGTTCGCCGGAGTGGGCGAGCGCACCCGCGAGGGCAACGACCTCTGGCACGAGATGATGGATTCCGGCGTCATCGACAAGAACGACCTCTCCAAGAGCAAGGTGGCCCTGATCTACGGCCAGATGACCGAGCCCCCCGGAGCCCGTGCCCGCGTGGCGCTGACCGGCCTCACCGTCGCCGAGTACTTCCGCGACGTGGAAGGCAAGGACGTGCTCCTCTTCGTGGACAACATCTTCCGCTTCACCCAGGCCGGCGCCGAAGTGTCCGCGCTGCTGGGCCGCATGCCCTCCGCCGTGGGCTACCAGCCGACCCTGGCAACGGAGATGGGCGAGCTGCAGGAGCGCATCACCTCCACCAAGAAGGGCTCCATCACCTCGGTGCAGGCCGTCTACGTGCCCGCCGATGACTACACGGACCCCGCGCCCGCCACGACCTTCGCCCATCTGGACGCCACCACCAACCTGTCCCGCGACATCGCGGCCCTTGGCATCTACCCCGCCGTGGACCCCCTGGCCTCCACCAGCCGCCTCCTGGATCCCCGCATCCTGGGCGACCACCACTACAACACCGCCATGCACGTCAAGTCGATCCTGCAGAAGTACAAGGAGTTGCAGGACATCATCGCCATCCTGGGCATGGACGAGCTGAGCGACGACGACAAGCTCATCGTGGCCCGCGCCCGCAAGATCCAGCGCTTCCTGAGCCAGCCCTTCTTCGTGGCCGAGCAGTTCACGGGCATGCAGGGCAAGTACGTGAAGCTCGAGGACAGCATCAAGGGCTTCAGCGAGATCTGCGACGGCAAGTGGGATCACCTGCCCGAGCAGGCCTTCTACCTCGTTGGCACCATCGAGGAAGCCGTCGAGAAGGCCGAGAAGTTAGCGGCAGTATAGGTTTGCTTCTCCCATGCTCGGAATCCGCTCTGCGGATTCCGAGTCTTTAAAAGAGATTGCCATGTCCCTGACCATCAAACTGGAAGTGGTGACCCCGGAGCGGCCGGTCTTTTCGGCCGAAGTGGCCGAGGTGCAGTTCCCCACGGCCTCCTGCGGCTACTACGGCATCCTGCCCGGCCACACGCCGGTCATGACGGAAGTGGGTGACGGCCTGCTGTACTACATCCAGGAAGGCCAGAAGCACTGGCTCACGGTCTTTGGCGGCTTCGCCGAGGTCGGCCCCGAGCGCGTGATGGTGCTGGCCCGGGAGAGCGAGACCATGGACATGATCGATCTGGAGCGGGCCGAGTCCTCCCGCCAGCGCGCCCTGAAGATGTTGAAGGAAGCCCAGACTGAGCACGACATGGCGCTCGCCCAGGCCAAGCTCGATGCCAGCCTCATCCGCCTCCAGGCCGCAGGCCACCCCGCAGGTCACGGCTACTGATCCCTGGTCCCGGCGGCTCCGCTGCAGGTGCCGCTGCTGGAATCCGGTAGGTCCTCCTCTCCGGAGCCCGTCTTGCCCGATCTGCCCGTTCTGGATCCCCAGCCCCTCCGCGACCTCCTGGAAATCGGGGCCACGGAGGGGCTGGTCCAGGAGCTGATCGTCCTCTACCAGGAGGACATTCCCGGTCGGATCAGGCTGCTCCAGAAAGCCGTCGAAGGCGGGGACGTCCGGCGCACCATGGCCGAGGCCCACGGCCTGAAGGGCGCGCTGGGAAACCTCGGCCTGCTGCGGTTCGCGCGCCTTGTGGAACGGATCGAGACCGAGGCGCGAAAGGGCCAGCTGGAGGCGGCCCTGCCCCTGAGCGGGCAGCTGCAGGGTGCCTATGGGGATGGGCTGGCCGACCTGGTCGCGACCTTCCCACCCATCTGAGCGGGGCGCGGCCGCGAACTACCAGCTCAGGCGCTCGTCCTGGGCCAGCAGGCTGATCCGGTCGTCATGGAGGGCCAGCAGCTGCGGCAGCATGGTGGCGCGGTCCCCCGGCGTCAGGTGGTAGACCCTCACGGGGATTCGCGGCCGCAGCTTCTGCAGCTCCGCCCCCAGCCTGGCCGGGGTCAGGTGCTTGGAGGCCTCGGCGAGCCAGGCCTGCTCGTTGGGAAAGCTGGCTTCGGTGATGATCATCCGGAGGTTCGGCGTCGCGTTGGCCACCTCCCAGATCCGGTCCGTCTCCGCGGTGTCACTGGTGAAGATGAAGGCGTTCTTGCCGTCATCCACCTTGTAGCCTACGCAGGGCACCAGATGGTTCACCCGGATGGGCGTGATCTGCAAGCCGCAGACGTCGTAGGTCTGCTCGTCCTGGATCTCCGTGTAGCGGATGGTGGGGTCGTTGGGGCTTGGGATGACGCTGAAGTCGGGCCAGAGCTCATCGTTGAAGAGGTGGCGGCGCAGGGCGTCTAGGGTCTCGGGGAGGGCGTGGATCTCCACGGCCTCATGGGTGCGGCCGAAGATGTTCTTGGTGAAGAAGGGCAGGGTGCAGATGTGGTCCAGATGCGAGTGGCTCAGGAAGACGTGCTGGATAAGCACCTGCTCGTCCACGCTCAGCGCGGCGGTGATGGAGCCTGCGTCGATGGCCACACAGCCGTTCACGAGCAGTCCCGTCAGACGCTCGCCGTCGGCCTCGCCCCCGCTGCAGCCCAGGATCCGGAGTTCCATCATTCCTCGGTAAAAGAGTCTCCATCATACGGAAAAGGGGCGCCTGGAGCGCCCCTTTCCCTTGGAAGGCTGGCGCTCAGAAGCGGATGCCGCCGTAGACGCCGATCTGGACCTGCGGTGCCAGGGCCTCGGAGAGGTCCTTCGGGGTGCTGGAGGCATCCTTCTTGGAGAGCGGCGCGGCCAGCTCCACCACGAAGAAGGGACTGACCACGGGGGTGGGGATGCTGAAGCCGATGTTCACCTTGGCCCAGGGCCGGCCCGTGGTGGTATCCCCGCTGCCGAGGGCAACACCCGCCGGAGTGGATCGCCAGCTGAGCTTCTCGGAGCGGTATTCCACCCCCGCGCCGACGTTCACCAGCAGCTTCCAGTTCACCATGGCGCCCGCAGCCCAGTACTGATTGTCGAGCTCGCCGTACTTCGCGCTACCCACGTTGAGGTCGCCGGTGGTCTTGTTGTGCCAGGTGGCGTTCAGCTGCAGGGCTGCGACCTTGAGGTCCAGGACATCGACACCACCCCGGATGCCGAAGCCGGTGGGGCTCACAGCGTCGTAGCTTTTTCCGCTCAATGCCTGCGCTTTCCCGAACTGCTTGTCGATGAGCACCCCAAATTCACCAGCGGAGAGAGGCAGGGTGGCCAGGATGGAAAGGAACAGCAGCTTGTTGCGCATGGTGACCCCCACTTGGACGAATACTGCATCATCGGCCCTGGATCCAGTCCGGTCAACCACCTTTGGGTGTAGGAAGCGCGGAGCCCTCCAGTTTGTTAATCTCAATTCATGAGGGCCCTCCTACGTTTTCTGCTCCTGGACGAATTCGACCCCGATACGGGTGAGCTCGCCCTGCGTCTGGCCTTCCAACCGGGTCCGGAACCCGGACTTGAGCTGATCCGGCTCCGCCTGCACCTGGGGCGCCAGGGCAATGCCTTGGAGCCGCTCATCCGTGAGCTGCGGACCCATGTTCAGATGCCAATGCCGCCCCTCTGGGACAATGGCCTCAAGACCGTCATCCACGCCATCGAGGCGGAGCTGGGCGGCCCCGAGGGCCGGAGCTCCTTGCGGTATCTCTGGGTGCGCACTCAGATCCTCCATCCGACGGATGTCGCCCGGTCCACCCCCAACCACTCCGTGGCCCGGCAGGTGGAGATCCTCCGGGACTGGGCCCACCGGCTCGATCAGGAGGGCCAGACGGTGCGGTCGGCGGAGCTCCTGGACCGCCTGCTGCTGCTGGCCCCCAAGGACGTAACGAGCCTGGCCTACCTCACCAGCTTCTTCCGGGCCCAGGGCATGGCCGAAGAGATGGCCTCCGTGGCGGAGCGCTGGATCCGGATCGAGCCCCAGCGGGTCGAGGCCCGGCTTTGGCAGGGGGAGGCCCTGTTGAGGATGGGGCGGGCCCGGGAGGCCCGGGCCGCCTTTGAGGAGGTCCTGAAGCTCCACCCGGTGCACCTGCTGGCGCACCTGGGGATCGCCCAGGCCCTGAGCCTGCTGGGCGGGAACCCCTTCCCCCACCTCGATGCCGCCCAGGAGCTGGATCCCGCGGCCACCGCCTCGGTGCTGCGCGAGACCTTCGATTACCGGCTGCAGGCCTGCCCTCTCGGCGACCGGGAGCATCACCTCGAGGATCTCCCCGATGTGCTCGGCGTCTCAGGAGCCGAGATCCAGGACTACCTCGACTACCTGGGACTGCCCCAGGCGGGACCGGGCGGGGCTGTTCGCGAGGCCGAGCTGGCCCGGTGGGTGAGCGTCATGAACCGCTATGCCCTGCTTCCCTCGGGTCTGAACTGGTCCGCCCCCACGCCCCGGCACCTGCCGGAGCTGGTGTGAGGGTGGCTCTCGGCTGTCAGTGATAGAAGGGCTCGGCTGGGCCGATAGCTGACAGCTGATAGCGACTTCCCCCTCTGCGATGATGAAGCCATCCCCGGGGAGCCCCATGTCTGTCCTGCTGAGCACCAGCCTGCCCTTCCCCATCTTCCGCCAGGGCAAGGTGCGGGACGTCTACGACCTGGGCGGCAGGCTGCTGATCGTGGCGACGGACCGCATCAGCGCCTTCGACTGCATCATGCCTGACGGCATCCCGGACAAGGGGCGCATCCTCACGGCCGTGGCCGCCTACTGGTTCCAGGTCACCGAGGACCTGGTGCCCAACCACTTCCGGGGCCAGGCCAGCTGGCCCGCCGAGGTCGAGGCCTTCCGCCAGCAGCTGGCCGGCCGCGCGGTGGTCGTGGAGAAGACCCGGCCCCTTCCCGTGGAGTGCGTGGTGCGGGGCTACCTGGCCGGCAGCGGCTGGAAGGAATACCAGGCCGGCGGTGCTGTCTGCGGCGTGCCCCTGCCCGCGGGCCTTCAGCTCGCGGACCGGCTGCCCGAGCCGATCTTTACGCCCGCCACCAAGGCCGAGGAAGGGCATGACGAGAACATCTCCTTCGAGCGCATGGTCGAGATTCTTGGGAGTCCCATTGCCGACCGGGTGAGGGAGCTCAGCCTGGCCCTCTACCAGCGCGGGGCTCAGCTGGCGGCGGAGCGCGGCATCCTCCTCGCGGACACCAAGTTCGAGTTCGGCCTGGATGCGGGCGGACAGCTGCTCCTCATCGACGAGGCCCTGACGCCCGACAGCAGCCGCTACTGGCTGGCGGACCGCTGGGCCCCGGGCCAGAATCCCCCCAGCCTCGACAAGCAGTTCCTGCGGGACTACCTGGAGACCGTCCCCGGCTGGGACAAGCAGCCGCCCGCCCCGCACCTGCCGACCACTGTCATCGAGGGCATCCGTGCCCGCTACCTGGACCTGGCCGGTCGCTTCGGCGTCCAGGTCTGAACCGCCGGGCCGCGCTTGCGGCGCGGGTTCATTTCGTCGGTGGTTGTTGGGGTGCCAGCTGGGTCAGGATCTCCGGGGTACCGGCGGCGCCGGTGCGGAGCCGGTGGGGGTCCAGCCAGGCCCGAAGGCCTGCATTGAGGGCTTCCAGGGTCAGGGCTTGCATGGGGCCGGAGGTGGCGCCTCGGCCCCGGGCTTCGGCCAGGGCGGCCGCCAGCAGGGCCTCCGGGTGCAGGCAGTCCAGGCTGCGGCGGGCCAGCCAGGCGCTGCGGGCACGCTCCAGTTCGACCTGCGTGTAGCCCCGCTGGCGCAGGGCGGCCAGGCGCCCCTGCAGGATGGCCAGGGCCCGGGGGGCGGTGGTGTCGGAGCCCGGTTCAAGGGCGACCACCAGCCCGTAGCCTTCCAGGGTGGCCCGCACCGGCGGCAGGAGGGGATCGCCCGGGACTAGGAGGTCCAGCAGGGCGATGACCTCGGGAGCCAGGTCGGGCGGGGGAGAGGTCACCGCCAGCAGGGTGAGGCTCGTGCCGGGGGCCGGGATGTTCAGGTGCTCTTCCTGGGCTGCCGGAGGCCGGGGGGCCCCCTTGTCTGGGGGCAGGGGCGATCCCACCCAGGAACCGAGGTTGAGCAGCACCAGGCGCTTGGCCTGCTCCAGTCCCAGGTCACCATGGAGCACCAGCACGGCCCGTTCGGGGCGGAGGACCCGGCCCCGGAAGGCGATCAGGTCCTCCAGCGTGATGGCGCTCAGGCTGGCCAGGGTGGGCCGCTCCCCGGGAGCCATCGCCAGGGCCCGGCGAAGACGAGCCTGGGGTGGGGCACCCAGCTGTTCCTGGTCCCGCCAGCAGGCCGCAGCCTGGCGCCAGAGCATCGCCGGGTCGAACACCGTCCGCAGGAGGTTCTCGGCCAGCAGGCCCAGGGCCCGGTCCTGGTCCCGGCTGCGGGCAACCACGCCCCACTCCAGGCCCGTGGGGGTGGCCTCCCGGGTGAACTGGATGCCGGACCCCTCCAGGAGCAGGTCGAAGTCGTCGGCCTTGGCCTCGCCGGAACCGGGCTCCTGGAACATCTGCAGCGCCAGGGCGGAGAGCCCCTCGAGGCCTGTCGGCGTATCCGTCGGCTTGAGGTCCAGCTGGAGGCGGACCCGCACCAGGGGGTGCTCGTGATCCTCCAGATGGAAGACCCGCAGGCCATTGGGCAGGACGAAGGACTGGACTCTCGGCTGGGCCTGCAGGGCCAGGGTGGCCAGGAGGGCCAGCAGGAGGATCCTCACGGCTTCACCGGGCCAAGCTGGGCGGCGAGGAGGCTCAGGGTCCGGCGGCGCTCCTCCGGGCTGAGCATGCGCAGCTGCCGGAGCCCTTCCTTGACCAGGTGCTCGCGCTGGGCGAGGTCCTGGATCCGGCTGGCCGCCAGGGCGTTCAACACCTTGGCGAGCTCAGCCTCGAGGGGGTCGAGTCCGGCGGTGGCAGAGGGCTCCAGCAGGGCTGTGGTGCGGTGGCTGGGTTTCAGCCAGGCCCGGGCCGCAGCCTGGACGCCTTCGGGGGCCAAGGTGCGGAGCCGTTGCACGTCGAGTTCCAGGAGCCGCCAGTCCCCCCCCTCGGCCCAGGCCCTGCCCAGGGCCCTGGCCAGGGCTGCGGGATCATCCAGCGTCCGCAGGTAGTCCGCCTCCAGCATGGTGATCGCCCTCGCCCACTCCTCCTGGGGAATGGGTTCCTGCTGCAGGCGCAGGATCTCGTTCTGCAATGCGTTCTCCAGCTCCGCCAGGCTGTGGCCCACGGCTGGTTTCAGGTCCACCGCCAGCAGCCCCGGCAGGTGGCTTCCCGGCAGATCCATCTGCAGGGTGACCTCCCGCGCCAGGGCCTTCTGGCGCACCAGCCGAGTCTGAAGTCGGCTGGTCTGGCCGCCGCCCAGCAGCTGGGCGCCCAGGCGCAGGGCCAGGTGATCCCGGTGGCTGCGGGCCGGGAGGCGCCAGCCAGTCAACAGATGGGGCTCTCCTCCCAGGGTGACCTGCACCCGCCGGTCCCCGAGGTCCGCGGGGATCTCAGGCAGGAGGGCCTCCTCCGAATCCGGGGACACCGGCAGGGCGCCGAAGTGCCGCTCGAGGGTGGGCAGAGCCTGCTCTGGTCCCAGGCCACCGATCAGGATGAGGGTCAGGCGGTCGGGGCTCAGCGCGCGATGGGCGTAACTCCGGAGGTCGGACCAGCGGAGCGCCTCCAGCGCGGACAGGTGATCGGCGAGGTCCCGGCCATAGGGATGCCCCGGCAGGGCCGCCCCCCGGAGCATCGCCATCCCCTGGGTGCCCCGGCGCTGGAGCTCGGTGCTCAGTGCGGCCCGGGCCCCGGAGAATCGGCTGAGCTGGAGGGTACGGAGGCGCTGGGCCTCGGTGCGGCACCAGAAATCGAAGGACTCCAGAGGCAGCTCGCTGGAGGCCATCAGGGCGTCGGCGGTGGCCTCGGCCCTCTGGCGTCCACCGCGGGCGGTGTAGAGATCCGCGAGGGGAGAGGCGGAGAACTGGGTCTGGAGCCGACCCTGGAGGCTGGCCAGGCTGGCTTCGAGCGCGGGCAGCTGGGAACTGGCGGCGTCCCTGCGTAGGCGCAGGCGCTCGAGGCGCACCGCCTCCTGGAGGCCCTCCTCCTGCTTGAGCAGGGCGTCCAGCCCCGACTTGGCCTTGCCGGGCTCGACATCCTCGGGCCAGGTGGCGCCGTAGAGCGCCCTGGCCAGCAGGTCCGTGGCCCCGGCCAGGGCCGTGGGTTCCTCCGCCCGCCCGCCCCGGAAGACCAGGGTAGCGTGGAAGGCCGTCAGCTCCCGCCGCTGCACCAGCAGCACCCGGGTGCCGTTGCTGAGCCGCCGCTCCTGGACTTCCGTCAAGCGAGGCACCTGGGCCTGCAAGCCCAGGGCGGTGACAAGAATGGGAACCAGCAGGCGCATGACTCCCAGGTTACTACTTCACCCGGATGCTGCCGTTGGTGGTTTCGAGGCGGATGGGCTGGCTGCGGCCGGGCACCTTCACCCGCGCGCTGTGCTTGGTGATCTCGACCACCTGGGCGCCCGGGACCTTGACCTCCATGGATCCGTTGCTGTTCTCAGCCACGAGGTCGCCGGTGGCCTTGCCCAGCTCGACCTCGATGCTGCCGTTGGTGGACTCCAGGCGGATGCCCTCGCCCCAGCCGTCCAGGCGGTGCGCGCGGATGGAGCCGTTGGTGGTCTCCAGGTGGATGCCGCCCTCAACATCCTCGAGGACAATGCGCCCGTTGGTGGTGCTGCCCTTGATACGGGCAGCCAGGTTGCGGGCCTCGATGGGCCCGTTGGTGGTGTCCACCTGGACTTCGCCGCGGATGCGGCTCACGACGATGCTGCCATTGGTGGCTTCGCAGCGCGCGTAGCCTTCCAGGTTCTCAGCAGAAACGGTGCCGTTGGTGGTGCGGAAGTAGCCGATGAGCTTGCGGGGCACCTGCAGGGTCAGCTCGCAGCGCGGGCTGATGTAGACGCCGAAGCTCCAGGAGGGCTGCTGGAAGGCGGCCTCGATGTCGAGGTCCGCGCCCTTCCGCTGCACCACGAGGCTCACCCGCCGCTTCTCGCTGTCGCGGATCTGGGCGGTGAGCGCCACTTCGTCCTTGTCCCAGCCGGTGACGCGGATGGCGCCGTTGCGGTTCTTCACCCAGAGCTTCGAACCCTGGGCGAGGGGCTCTGTGCGCTGCTCGGTGCGGGAGCCCGAGGGCAGGTCCACGCCGATGGAGGGAGCGGGAGGCGCTGGAGGGGCCGGAGGCGGGGGGGGCGGAGGCGCCTGGGCCAGCAGGACGCTTCCGGCCAGGAGCATGGGAATCCAGCAACTGGAGGCTTTCATGACTGCTCCCCGAGAGAAAGAACCAGGGCACACCTGGGTAGGCTGTTCACGGACCAGGATTCGTCGGGTTTAGTTTGAAGGAGCGAATCCCTTTGTGGCTGTATGCGGTTTTGATCGTCCGACCCGCCCGCGATACCCTGAGCGGAGCCCCGGAGCCCCCATGACCGCCTATATCTTGTCTGCCACCCGCACGGCCGTCGGCACCTTCGGGGGCAGCCTCAAGCCGCTCAGCGCCGTCCAGCTGGGCGCCCTGGCCATCACCGAGGCCCTGGTCCGGGCCGGCGTGGCCGCCGAGGCCGTGGGCGACGTGGTCATGGGCAACGTCCTGCAGGCGGGCAGCGGCCAGAACGTGGCCCGGCTCGCGGCCCTGAAGGCCGGCCTCTCCTTCGCCACCCCGGCCCACACCCCCAACCAGGTCTGCGGCTCCGGGCTCAAGGCAATCTCCCTGGGCGCCCAGTCCATCCTCATGGGCGACGCCGACCTCGTGGTGGCGGGCGGCACCGAGAGCATGTCCAATGCCCCCTACGTGCTGCCCAGCGCCCGCTGGGGCGCGCGCATGGGCCACGCCCAGCTCCTCGACAGCATGATCCAGGATGGTCTCTGGTGCGGGCATGGCGACACGCACATGGGAATCACCGCCGAGAATGTCGCCGCCAAGCACGGCATCAGCCGCGAGGCCCAGGATGCCTTCGCCCTCGCCAGCCAGCAGAAGGCCGCCGCCGCCCAGGCCGCGGGCGCCTTCGACCGGGAGGTGTTCACGGTCACCCTGGCGGGCAAGAAGGGCGAGGTCGCCTTCAGCCGGGATGAGTACATCAAGGGCGACACCACCGCCGAGAGCCTCGCCAAGCTCCGACCCGCCTTCCGCAAGGACGGCACGGTCACCGCCGGCAACGCCAGCGGCATCAACGACGGCGCCGCCGCCCTGGTGCTGGCCTCCGAAGCCGCCGCCAAGCGCCACAAGCCCATTGCCCGCATCCTCGGCTTCGCCCAGGCCGGCGTGGACCCAGCCACCATGGGGCTCGGTCCGGTGCCCGCCATCCAGAAGCTGCTGGCCAAGACCGGCGTCAAGCTGGCCGACATCGACCTCTTCGAGCTGAACGAGGCCTTTGCCGCCCAGAGTCTGGGGGTCCTGGCCGAGCTGCCCGAGCTGGATCCCGCCAAGGTCAACCTGCGCGGCGGCGCCATCGCCATCGGCCACCCCATCGGCGCCAGCGGCACGCGCATCCTCGTGTCCCTGCTACACCTGCTCCAGGACCAGGACAAGCGCCTCGGCCTGGCCTCCCTCTGTGTGGGCGGCGGCCAGGGCGTGGCCATCCTGGTGGAGCGGCTGTGAGGTTGGCAATCGGCTGATAACCTGACTCCATGATCGCCCTCACTCACGTCGGGAAGCAGTACGACCGCATCCACACCGCCCTGGTGGACGTGAGCTTCAGCATCGACGCGGGCGAGTTCGTGTTCCTCACCGGGCCGAGCGGGGCGGGCAAGTCCACGCTGCTGAAGCTGCTCTTCCGCGAGCAGGTGCCCAGCAGCGGGGAGATCCAGGTGGCCGGCCACCGGCTGGCCACCATGCCCGAGAAGGAGATCCCCCTCCTGCGCCGCAAGCTGGGCGTGGTGTTCCAGGACTTCAAGCTCATCCGGACGCGCACCATCTTCGAGAACGTGGCCTTCGTGCTGAAGGTGCTGGGGGTCAGCGCAGCGGAGCAGAAGCAGCGCACCTTCCGGGCCCTGAAGATGGTGGGCCTCCAGCACAAGCTGAGCAGCTTCCCCCTGCAGCTCTCGGGCGGAGAGCAGCAGCGCGTGGCCATCGCCCGGGCCCTGGTCAACGATCCCCTGGTCCTACTGGCCGACGAGCCCACGGGCAACCTGGACCCGGATCTGGCCCAGGAGATCATGGCCCTCTTCGAGCGCATCAACGGCCAGGGCACGACGGTCATCGTGGCCACCCATGACCGCGGGCTCATCCAGCGCATGCGCAAGCGGGTCATCGGCCTGGACCACGGCCGCATCGCCTTTGACCAGCCCGCGCCCGCCAGCCTGGTCACGGTGTAGGGTCCGGAGAGGACCTCGGCGGAGGCTGGCCTAGTCGCTCATGGCGTAGGCGCCCTTCTGGCTGTAGACCTGGGATTCCAGCACCCGCTGGCTGCGAGCCGCGTCCGTGTGCGCCTTCCGGATCAGGCTGAGGCAGAAGGCCATCTGGGCCTCCGTGCTGGAGGGCTTGCCGTGCAGCTGGAGGGC
>JAAXXS010000023.1 GCA_013334395.1 Holophagaceae bacterium
CCGCGGGCATCGCCGAGCGCCTGCGCCGCATCCGCATGCTTGGCCCCATGGTCACGACCCGCACCACCATGGTGCTGGAGACCCACTGGGAAAAAGCGGGCCCGAGCCCCTTCCCCATCGAGAGCGCTGCGAAGAAGGCCAAGCGTTGAACACCCCCCGCGGCAGCCGGGCCTGATGCTCGCCTGGCTGGCCTACATCACGGTGGCCGTGGTGTGGGGGTCCACCTATTTCGCCATCGCGCTGGGGATCGAGGCCTTCACGCCCTATGGCATGGTGGCGGCGCGCTTCTCCATTTCCGCGCTGCTGGCGCTGGGCTTGGGCCGGTTGCGCAAGGAGGCCTGGCCCACCACGCGTGAGGCCGGGCACCTCGTGATCGTGGGGGCCCTGCTGCTGGGCATTGCCAACGCCCTGGTGTCCTGGGCGGAACTGCACGTCACTTCGGGCCTGGCCGCCATCCTGTCGGCCCTGGTGCCCCTGTGGCTGGCGGTCTTTTCCATGGGCCAGGAGCCCCTGGGTCCCAAGGGCTGGGTGGGCCTGATCCTGGGGCTCCTCGGCGTGGCCGTATTGGTCTGGCCCGAGGGCGCGACGCGGCTCCACGCGGGAGGGGTGGCCGCCATGATCGCCGCGCCCCTGGCCTGGTCCTGGGGCACCCTGCACGGCCGGCGCCATGTGCGTGGTGGCGGCCTCTTCACCAACGTCGCCTTCCAGATGGCCACGGCGGCGCTCATGGGGTTGGTGCTGGCCCCCCTCACCGGCGGGTTCCTGCGGGGTCCCGTGACGCCGAAGACCCTCTTCGCCATCGGCTACCTGGCGCTATTCGGATCCCTGCTGGCCTTCACCGCCTACGGTTATCTGGCCAAGGCCTGGCCCCCGGCGAAGATGGGCACCTACGCCTACCTGAACCCGCTGGTGGCCGTGCTCCTGGGGCGCTTCGGGCTCCACGAGTCCTTCGGCCTGCGCAGCTACGTGGGCATGGCCATCATTCTCGCGGCGGTGGCGTTGGTGCAGCTGCGACCCAAGGCGGCGGTGGCGGAAGGCTGAAAATCCTTGGGTCGGGATTTACGCTCCAAACGATATTCTATGGGTGGCCAATCCCTTCGGCCGGAAAGGCCGACCTTGGCACTCCCGATGATCATTCAAGGTGGCATGGGCGTGGGCATCTCGAACTGGACCCTCGCGAACGCCGTGTCGCGGCTCGGCCAGCTCGGCGTGGTGTCGGGCACGGTGCTGGACGTGATGCTGGCGCGCCGCCTGCAGGATGGCGACGAGGGGGGTCACATGCGGCGGGCCCTGAGCGCCTTCCCCTTCCAGGCCATGGCCCAGCGCGTGCTGGCGCGCCACTTCGTGGAGGGCGGCCGGCCTGCCGGCGCACCCTACAAGGCCCTGCCGATGTATTCCCGCACAGGCTCGGCCCGGGAGCTGGTGGAGCTCTGCATCGCCGGCAACTTCGCAGAGGTCTTCCTGGCTCGGGAGGGCCACGACGGGCCGGTCGGCATCAACTACCTCGAGAAGATCCAGCTGCCCATCCTGCCCTCGATCTACGGCGCCATGCTTGCCGGCGTGGCGGTGGTCATCATGGGCGCCGGGATTCCCATCCGGATCCCCGGCGTGCTCGATGCCTTCGCCCGCCAGGCGGCGGCGGAATACCCGCTGACCGTGACGGGCTCGCTCCCGGGCGAGGACACCCAGATGCGCTTCACCCCGGCGGACTGGAGCGAGGGGGCTGTCCCAGAGCTGCAGCGGCCGGCCTTCCTGCCGATCGTCTCCTCGAACTCGCTGGCCCATACCTTCACGCGCAAGGCGAACGGCCGCATCGACGGCTTCATCGTGGAGGCCCCCACCGCGGGGGGACACAACGCGCCCCCGCGCGGCAACCCGCCCCTCTCGGCCGCAGGTATGCCGGTCTATGGCGAGCGCGACCGGGTGGACCTGGTCAAGCTACGGGAACTGGGCCTCCCCTTCTGGCTGGCGGGCAGTCGGGGCACGGCGGAGGGGCTGCGCGAGGCCCTCGCGCTGGGGGCCGCGGGCATCCAGGTGGGCACCGCCTTCGCCTACTGCAATGAGTCGGGACTGGAGCCCCATGCCCGGGAGCAGGTACTGCGGCTTGCGGCGGCCGGCCAGGCTCGGGTCTTCACGGACCCCGTGGCTTCGCCCACGGGGTTCCCCTTCAAGGTTGTGCAGCTCGAAGGCAGCCTGTCGACCGAGGTCGAGTATCTGGCGCGCACCCGCGTCTGTGATCTGGGCTACCTGCGGGAGTCCTACCGCCAGGAGGACGGCTCCATCGGCTACCGCTGTGCCTCCGAACCCATCTCCCACTACGTGGCCAAGGGGGGAACCGAGCAGGGCGCCCAGGGCCGGAAGTGCCTCTGCAACGCACTCATGGCGGACGTGGGCCTGCCGCAGATCCGCAAGGGGATCGTCGAGAAGACGCTGGTCACCTCCGGCGATGATGTGGCCGACATCGCCCGGTTCCTGTCGCCGGGCGCCCTGTCGTATTCCGCCGCGGACGTCATCGCGCGGTTGCTGGGGACGGGCATTTCGGGTTGACCTGAGCTTGGGGCTTGCTCGGAATCGCCTGCGCCGATTCCGAGATAACAAGAGCCCGATGGGGAAGGTCCATTGAGCTACTTCCCTCTGCTCTCATCATTCATTTTCTGATCCTCCCGCAGGAGCTCAGGTGTCCTGGCTCCTCCGTCGGCGGTTCGCCAGGATGGCGGCGGCCATGCCGATGCCGCCCACGCCCAGGAAGGCCAGGGCCCGCAGGGGAGTGTCGGCCCGGTCCAGGTCCGAGATGATGAGCTTGGCGCTGGCGAGGCCCATCCATGCATAGCCCGCGATCAGCAGGGCGCGGCGGGCGTCCTCACGCTGGCCGAGGCCGCGCATCCACTGCCAGGCGCCAGAGAGGGCCCACACCAGGGTCATGGTGATGGAGGCCGCGCGGGAGAGCCCCTGACCGGGCAGCCGGGCCGCCTGGAAGCCCTGCACGAGCCGGGCGCCCTCGCAGGCCAGGGTGAGGTTCCCGGTCAGCTCCAGGGCCAGGAAAGAGGCCAGGCCCAGCGGCCCGCCCCGCCGCGTGAGGAGGAACCAGGCGAGGGAGGCCAGGGCGCCTTCCGCGAAGGCGGGGTTCAGGAAGGCCGGTTCGGGAGTGCCGTGCCGGAGATCGTAAAAGCCGTGGAAGGCCCAGCGCAGGGTGGTGATGAGGGCCAGCGCTCCCGCGAGCCAGCGCAGGGCCGGTGCCTCTTCCGCGAAGGTGTTGGCCTCGGCCCGGAGGGAGGCCCAGGCCAGGCCGAGGGCGAAGACGCCCCAGAGAGGGCCCACCCAGCGCCAGGCGAAGGCCACGGGTACGGCCAGAGCCAGATGGCCCGCCACCAGGGCCAGCAGGCCAAAGTCCGCCCGGCGGCTGCCCAGGCGGCGCCGGAGCGGCAGGATCAGCGCGAGGTTCCACCCCGCGGCCGCCAGCACGGGCAGGGCGAAGGCCTCCACGGGTAGTCCCAGTCGCTTCCAGACCAGCCAGCCATAGCCCGTCGCCAGGATCGAGGCCACCAGCCAGAGGGGCGTGGGCGTGCCCGGAGTCTCCTCGGAACCCGGCAGCCAGGCCCAGAGACCCGCCAGGACCAGATGCAGCAGCAGGAGGACGCCGACGAGGACGGCATCCGCCCGGGTAGCCTCGGCGCAGACAGACAGGAGCAGCAGCCAGACCCCCAGCAGCGCCGTCCAGCGGGCCCCGTGCCACGTCCCGCCGGTGTGGGCCAGGGTGGGAATCGCCAGGCAGCTACCCATGAGCACGGCGAGATAGACCGAGAGGGCGATCTCATGGTGGCCGCCCTGGCTGAAGACCAGGGGTGCGGCGAGGCCCGAGACCAGCGCCACGGTGAGGGCGCCGCCGCTGCCCGCCCGGGCCGCCAGGGCGCCGGCCACCAGTGTGAGGATGGCCACGGCGGCCAGCCCCAGCGGGGCCGCGAAGAAGTGGTAGTCCATGGCCCCGGCCCGGAAGGTGAACTGCAGGGTGCCCAGCCCCGCCAGGAGCAGGGCCACGCCCAGGCGGCGGCTGTCGCCCAGCAGCTGCCTGGCGGCAAACCCCGCGATACCTCCGCCCGCCAGCAGGCCCAGGGCGAAGCGCAGCTCCGCGCCCAGCCAGCCCTGCTGGATGGCCCAGCGCAGGAAGAACGCGGCGCCGGCCAGGAAGATCGCGGCGCCGATGCCCGCGATCCAGACCACGGGCGAGAGCTCCTTGCGGGGCGCTGCGGGCCGCGGGGCTGGCCGTGGCGGGGGCGTGCTGGCGCGCGGCGCCTGCTCGGCCTGGGCCCGCTGCAGCAGCCAGGTCACCTGGGCCTCCAGCCGCGCGATGCGGTCAGCGACATCCTGGGAGGGATCTGGATCCATGGCCACTCCGGGGGAAGCGTAGCAAGAATGGCCGCGCCCGGGTCCCTGTCAAATTTCAGCAGATGACGCGGTTCCGTCCCTCGGACTTGGCCTGGTAGAGGGCCTTGTCGGCCCGGGAGAGCATCAGGTCAAGGGTGTCCTCGCCGCCTTCCCAGTAGGCCAGGCCGATGCTCAGGGTGACGCGGTCCAGGGAGGGCAGGCCCGGCAGGGGGTCGATGGCCACGTGCTCCCGGAGCCGCTCCGCCAGCGACTTGGCCCCCAGGAGGTCCGTCTGCGGGCAGTAGGCCAGGAACTCCTCGCCGCCGATGCGACCCAGCTGGTCCACCTTGCGGAGCCCGAACACCATGCGCTGGGCCATGGCGCTGAGCACCTGGTCGCCGACGGGGTGCCCGAAGCGGTCGTTGACGGACTTGAAGTGGTCCAGGTCCATGACCATGATGGACAGCTCCTGGCCAAAGCGCCGGCACTGGTCCAGCTCGATGCCCAGCATGTCCAGGATGTGCTTCCGGTTGTGGAGGCCGGTCAGGGGATCCTGGATGGCCTGGTGGTACAGGCGCAGCCGGCTGTCCTCAAGGCTCAGGAGGCGGCCCAGTTCCTCGGCGGCGATCTCGAAGAGCCGCTCGAAGTCCTCGGCGGCCTGCCGCTCGGTCATGAAGGCCAGCGCCCCCACGGCGGGATAGCCCGGGGTGGTGGCGGTGAACACGCGGAGGACGGGGTTGCGCAGGGTCCGGCGGCGCTCGTCATCGTCGGCGGCGGGATGCCAGTGGCAGCTCGGGGGAACCGGGAAGGGCCCCTGCTCGGTGAGGGTTTGCTCCAGGGCCGCGCGGTCCTCGGGGTTGGCTGAGGAGCCGTGCACGCCCTCGCACCAGACGCCGTCCTCGCCAAGGTAGGCCACCATGAGGGCGCCCGGCAGCACCAGCTCCTGCAGGATCTCGATGAAGCCCTGGATGAGGCGGGGGGTGTCGTGGTCGGCGGTGTAGAGGCGGGCAATGGAGTCCCGCAGGGCGGTCTCCACCAGGCGCTGCTCGAGGGCCTGGGCCAGCCGGCGCTGGATGGCCTCCACGCCGAAGTTCTCCTGGGCCAGCTTGGGTGGCGCGTGAGTGGCTCGGGGGCGCGGGGACTGCTCGGCGAGAGCGACGGCGGCCTCCACCACGTGGTCCAGGTCGCGGCCCTTCACCAGGAAGCGGTCGGCGCCGCAGGTCTTGGCCCAGAACCGGGCGAGTCCGGCCCCCTGGGCGGTCAGCAGCAGGACGGGCAGGTGACGGGTGGCCTTGTCGTCCTTCACGAGGCGGCAGAACTGGTAGCCGTCGAGCAGGGGCATGATGCAGTCGCTGACCACCACGTCGGGCGTCTCCGTGGCGAGCACGATGAGGGCCTCGGCGCCGTTGCGGGCCTCGATGGTGGCGTGCCCGTGCCGCTGGAAGAGGTGGCGCAGCAGGCTCAGCTGGATGGGGTTGTCATCCACCAGGAGCACCTGGAGCGCGTGAGGCTTCTTGGGCACGGCAGTCGTCATAGATCCCTTGTATCGAACTTTTGAGGGGGGTGCTTGAATCCATACCATGGAGAGAAGCGGCCCCCATGGGAAGCTGGACCCAGGAGAACGACTCATGATGTACTCGGAACACGGAAAATGACAAGCGCTATCACCAATTGCCCAGGGAACTTCTGAGCATGGATGCCCCCCTTTTTCTCGCGCTCGCCCGGGCCTGGCTGCGGGACCGCGGCGAGCTGCCCCTGGAGGCCGCCTGGGCCTCGGGGCGGGCGCTGGGCCTGCGCTGGGCAGGGCGCAAGGTCGCGGAGGGGTGGCTGCTGGTGCTGCAGCCCCGACCGGAGCTCTGGCTGCTGGGGGTGGAACACCCGGCCTGGAAGCGCCTGCAGGCCGAGGCCCCCCGGGACAGCGGGAAGCTGTGGGGCCCCTGGCTCCAGGGCGCCCGGCTCCGGGCGGTGGAGGGGGATCCTCGCGAGCGCTGGCTGGGGCTGGTGTTCCAGCGGCGGGCCATCACGGGGCGTCTGGAGACCGTCCGCATCGCCTTCCAGGCCATCCCCGGCCGGGCCGGCATCCGCGTGGATGGCCTCGATACCCAGCTCCCGCGCCTGGGCCTGGGGAGCCCCTTCCCGGCGACGCAGCCGGAGCCCGAAGGCGAGCCGCCGCCCTTCCTCCGCTGGCGCGAGCGATGGGGGGACCGCCTGGAGCAGGCCCTGGCGGGCGTCGAGCCCGAGGTGCTGGAGGGCGAAGGCGACCTGCTGGCCCGGCACCGCGCCTGGTCGGAAGGCCGCGCCGAAGCGCTGATCCTCGGCCCCGCCCTGGCCGCAGCCGCGCGGAAACAGCAGGGGGAGCTGGCCCGCATGGACCGGCTGGCCCAGGCCCTGGCCCGGGACCGCACCCGGCACCTGGAGGTGCTGCCGCTGAAGGACCAGGCCCGGCGGGTCTCGGCGGAGCTCTACCGGCTCAAGGGCGGCACCCGCGAGGTGGTGTTCCTGGATGGCACCCGCCTGACTCTGCCCGAAGGCAGCTCCGCCGAGGAGGCCGCCCAGGGCTGGTTCAAGGCCGCCAAGAAGGCCGAGCGCGGACTCGCACGGGTCGCCGAGCTGGAGGCCGAGCTGGTCCGCGAGCGCGCTGCCTGGCAGCGGCGCCAGGAAGCCGAGGCCGGGGGGCTTGCGCCGGTGGCCCCACCTGCGGCACAACCAAAGGGCAAGCGCGCGCCGCAGGCCAAGGGGACGAAACGGATGCAGGGGGCAGAGGGCAAGCGCAAGGACGGCAAGGGCATCGCGTTCCGCAGCGTCATGGTGGACGGCTTCGAGGTGCTCATCGGCAAGGGCGACGCCGAGAACGACCAGCTCACCTTCAAGGTGGCCGACAACACCGACTTCTGGCTGCACGTGGCCAGCGTGCCCGGCAGCCACGTGGTGATCCGCAACCCCGACAAGCTGAGCGAGCTGCCGCGGCACGTGCTCGAGCGCGCCGCGGAGCTGGCCGCCTTCCACAGCAAGGCCCGGGACGGCGGCAAGGTGGAGGTCCACCTGGCCCGCATCGCCGACATCAGCAAGCCCCGAGGCTTCGCCCCCGGCAAGGTGATCCTTAAAAAGTGGATCGGCATCCGCGTCTATCCCAAGCCCTGACCCCCCTCGAAGCCGAGGCCAGGGTCCTGAGCTGGTCCCTTCTCCGCGAGTGCTGTTTGCTTTTTCGCGCGGAAGCCCCCATCTTTCCCCCGGAGGTTCCGCCATGAACCACGACATGACCACCACGGCGTTCACGCTGGACGGCTACCGCATCGTCAAGACCAAGGGTGTCGTGCGCGGCGTCATCGTCCGCTCCCGCTCGGTGATCGGGACCCTCGGGGCCTCGCTCCAGACCCTGGTCGGCGGCAACATCTCCCTGTTCACGGAGCTCTGCGAGCGGACGCGGGAAGAGGCGTTCCAACTCATGCTGGAGCATGCCCTGCAGCACGGGGCCAACGCGGTCATCGGCGTGCGCTACGACGCCACCGAGGTGATGGGCGGCGTGACCGAGGTGCTCTGCTACGGCACGGCTGTGGTGGTCGAACCTGCCTAGTCGACCTTCACGGCGAAGGGCTTGAGGCCGGCCTTCTTCAGCTTGTCGGTGGCCTTGTCGATGGCCGCGCGGTCGCTGGGCTCGCTGAGGCGCACCTTCAGCTGCTTGCCGTCCTTGAGGGTGGTGGTGGCGAAGCCTGCGGTCTTGGCCTTGGCGGCCACGCGCTTGGCCTCGGCGGCGTCGCTGGTGGCCACCAGCTGCAGGGTCCAGATCTCCGGGGCCGGCTCCGCTGGTTTGGCCTCGGGCTTGGTCTCTTCCTTGGGCGCAACGGCGTCCACCTTGGCGGCGGGCACCAGCTTGTCGGGGCCGTCCCCCTCGAAGATCTTGAGCTGGTCCACCAGGGGTTCCGGCAGCTCCTTCATCTCCTCGTCCACGCTCTTGAGCACGGGGCGGCGCAGGGCCGCGCTCTGCTTGCCCACCTGCACGCCCAGCACGAAAGCCAGGGTCACCAGACCCACGCCCAGGCCGGCCACCCACAGGATGGACTGGCTGCCGATGCTGATCTGGTCGCGTTCCTTCATGACCGATCCAGACTAACGCCTTCGACCAGCGCCGCGAACTGGGCACCGGCGCTGGCGGGGGCCGTGACCAGGGTCCGGGCCGCGGGCTCCAGCAGGGCGGCGGCCAGGAGCTGGCCCCCGGAGCCGGCGAACTCGCCCCAGAGCGTCTTGGGGTGGACGGCGGCGGGCCACTGCGGGTGCGCCGCGGCCAGGGCCAGCTCCAGGGCATCCAGCTGGCCCAGGCCGCTGCCGCCGCCCACGCGCCGGTCGAGGGGGGCGTCGCCCAGGGCGGCTGCGGCAGCGGCCAGGGCCTCGGTGCGGTCGGCGCGGGCATGGCCCAGGGACGAGCGGCAGGCCAGCCCGGCCAGGGTGGCCCGGGGCCGGGCGTTGCGGGCCTCGGCGGTGTCCCGGCGCTCCAGCAGGAAGGCCTGGGCGCCCTCGCCCGGCAGGAAGCCGCGGCCCGAGCCCACCTCGGGCAGCCCGTGGCGGGCCAGCAGCCGGGTGCCGCCGCAGACGTCCAGCAGCAGGGGGAAGAGCCCATCCACGCCGAGCACCAGGGCCGCGTCCGCGAGGTCGGCGCGGAGCCAGCGGGCCGCCTGGTCCAGGGCCGCGAAGGTGGCGTTCTCCCGGTCCACGAAGGTGGCGCTGGGGCCCTTGAGCCCGAAGGCCAGGGCCAGGTGGCCGCTGGCGGCGTTGGCCACGGTGTTGGGGAACACCATGGGCGATGCGCCCTCGGGGCCGCGCTGGAGGTAGGGCCGCATGAAGGCCTCGCTGGCCTCGCTGCCGCCGGTCATGCTGCCGACGCTCACGGCGAACCGCTCGCCCAGGGCCTTGGGGTCCAGGCCCGCGTCCTGGAAGGCCTGGTGCGCGGCGACCCAGGCGAAGCGGGAGGCCCGGTCCAGGCGCCGGAGCTGCATGGGGGGGATGATGCCCGCGGGCTGGAAAGCGGTGCAGGCGGCGCCCCGGCCCGCGCCGAGAGTCTCGGGCAGCTCCGCGAAGCAGGGCAGGCTAGCGGCCAGACTGGCGCGGGCTGCCGCGATCCCGTCCCCGCAGGGCAGCACCAGGCCGAGGCCCGTGAGGACGAGGTCGCTCCCGGTGGGGCTCATCGGCCCTCCCAGCGGCCCAGGGCCAGGGAGAGGTTATTGCCGCCAAAGGCGAACGCATTGACCAGCGCGGCCTGGACGAGGCGCTGTCTGGCCACCAGGGGGGTGCAGTCCAGGTCGCAGAGGGGATCCGGATCCTCCAGCCGCAGGGTGGGGCTCACCACCTGATCCCGGAGCGCAAGGATGGCGCTGGCGGCCCCGAAGACGCCGGCCGAGCCGAGGGTGTGGCCGAACTGGCTCTTGGTGCTGGTGATGGACACCTGATCCGCGGCGGGTCCCAGGGCCCGGCGGATGGCCAGGCACTCGGCCCCGTCGTTGGCCGGGGTGGCGGTGCCATGGGCGGAGACTAGGTCGATGTCGGTGGGGGTCAGCCCCCCGGCGCGCAGGGCCTGAGTCATGGCCCGGGCCGCGCCCTCGCCCTCGGGGTGGGGGGCCGTGGGGTGGTGGGCGTCCATGCTGGCGCCGTAGCCCAGGACCTCCGCGAAGATCACTGCGCCCCGGGCCTGGGCCCGCTCGAGGGGCTCCAGCAGCAGCTGCACGGCGCCCTCGCCCAGGTTCAGGCCCGCCCGGTCGCGGCTGAAGGGGCGGCACTTGTTCGGATCCACGGCCTTCAGACAGGAGAAGCCGCCGTAGGTGGTGCGGCAGAGGCCCTCGGCGCCGCCGGCCAGGGCCAGGTCCAGCTCGCCGGCGGCCAGCCGCTCCCAGGCCATGCCCAGGGCCAGCAGGCTGGAGGAGCAGGCGTTCATCACCGTGGCCCGCGGACCCGTTGCGCCCAGGTGCAGGGCCAGGGCATCAGCTACGGTGCAGGGGCTCTGGTAGGCGGCCTCGGTGGCGCAGCCCCGGCGTCCGGCCAGGCGGTCTTCGAGGAAGGCCTCGGCCACGGGCAGGCCGCTGGTGCCCGCCCCCTGGAAGACCCCGATGCGGGCCGGGTCCCCGCCGGGTCGGAACCCGTCCAGGGCTTCGGACAGCGCCCGCAGGGCCATGCGCTCGCAGAGGGTCTGGTGGCGCCCGGCCTCCATGGCAACCTGACCGGCCATCTGGGCAGGCTCGGCGGGCAGGTGCAGGCGGGTCAGGGGGCCCAGGCCGTCCTGCCCGCTGAGCATGGCGGCCCAGGTGCCCTCCCGGTCCAGGGCCAGGCTGGACACCACGCCCAGGCCCGTGACCACGACCCGGGAGCGGCTCATGGGCGCTTGACCAGGAGGCTGGCGGTGCAGAGCTCGCGGCCCTCGCAGGTCACGGTGCCGGTGAGCTTCATGATCCCGCCAAAGGCGCCGGCGGCCTTCACCTCCAGGCGCAGGCGGTCCCCGGGGAAGGCCGGGGCCCGGAACCGGGCGTCCTGCACCCCGGCGAGGAAGATGGCGGAGCCGTGGAGGGACTCGGCCTCCAGGAAGCCTCCGGCCTGGGCCAGCATCTCCAGCAGCAGGGCGCCCGGGACCAGGGGCCGGTCCTGAAAGTGCCCCTGGAGGTAGGGCTCGCCGTTGGTCACCAGCTTCTCGGCCACCACCCGGACGCCCGGCTCCCGCTCGAGGATCCGGTCCACCAGCAGGAAGGGGTAGCGGTGCGGCAGGTGGGCCCGGATCTCGGACATGGTCAGGCTTTGGCGTGCTCGGCGATGAAATCCGTGAGCGCCTGGACGGACTTGAAGGCCTTCATGCCCGCCGCCTCGTCCTCGATCTTGACGCCGAAGACCTGCTCGATGCCCAGGACCAGCTCCAGGGCGTCGATGGAGTCCAGGCCCAGGCCCTCGCCGAAGAGGGGGGCCCCGTCGTCAATCTGGTCCGGGGTCATGCCCTCGAGCTTCAGGCGCTCGATGATCATGTCCTTGACGCGCAGTTTCAGGTCGCTCATGGGTTTCCCAGCAGAAGGGTGGAAAGGTGATTCTAGCCCGGCCGGGGACCCGGGGGGCTTGTGATCTTCACCCAGGCCTGGCCCCGGGAAAGGGCGTTAAGCTGGTTCTTCGCGGAACCCTCCGCCCGAGAGCGCCATGGCCCATCCCGCATCGCCCTTCTTGTCGGTCCTGATCCTGCTGCTGATTGCCGGCGTGACGGCCCTCATCATCCTCGTACTGTCGGGCAAGGTCCTGCCGCTGCTCAAGCCGAACAATCCCCAGGCGACGAAGTTGCGCGTCTACGAGTGCGGGGTGCCCATCCAGCAGGAGGGCGCCCGCCACACCTACACCGTGCGGTTCTACCTGACGGCCATGCTCTTCATCCTGTTCGACGTGGAAGCGGCCTTCCTGTTCCCCTGGGCTGTCAACTTCAAGCACGCTCTCTGGACCTTCGGGGCCATGCTGAGCTTCATGGCCACCCTGCTGGTGGGCTTCATCTACGCCTGGGGCAAAGGCGCCTTCGAGTGGGAGCGCTGAGATGTCCGAGCTGAACATCAACGACGCGGTCATCACCACGCGCCTGGACGCCGTGGTGAACTGGGGCCGCAAGAACAGCCTCTGGCCCATGCCCTTCGGCGTGGCCTGCTGCGCCATCGAGTTCATGAGCATGATGGCCTCCAAGTACGACCTCAGCCGCTTCGGCGCCGAGGCCATGCGCTTCAGCCCCCGGCAGAGCGACATGATGCTGGTGCTGGGCACCATCACCAACAAGATGGCCCCGGTGCTGCGCACCATCTACGCCCAGATGGCCGAGCCCAAGTGGGTGATCAGCGTGGGCGTTTGCGCCAGCTCTGGCGGCATGTATCGCACCTACGCCACCCTCCAGGGCATCGACCGCATCATCCCGGTGGACGTCTACGTCCCGGGCTGCCCGCCCCGGCCCGAGAGCATGATCTACGGCGTGATGAAGCTCCAGGAGAAGATCGAAAAAGAGTCCCTCTCCATGCGCAAAGAGCACATCGAGCGCTTCTACGAGAGCCTGGACCGGCAGGAGGCCCTCCAGGCCGCCAAGGGCCTCACGGGGCAGCAGGCCATCCGGGAAATGCTGTTCGACGCCGCCGACCGTGGCGTTGGCACGATCTTCTAGGCGGGGCGGACCATGATCATCGAGCACATCGACGCAGAGCTGCCGGGCACCGTCACGGACCGCCATGCCTTCCGGGGCGATCAGACCATCGTGGTGGCCAAGGCCAGCTTCCTGCCCCTGGTGGATTTCCTCTACCGCGAGGGGTTCCAGCTGCTGGTGGACATCACCGCCGTGGACTGGCCGGAGCGCGACCCGCGCTTCGACGTGGTCTACCACTGGCTCAACCTGGCCAGCCAGGAGCGGCTACGCGTGAAGGTGGCCGTGGCCGATGGTGAGGCGATGCCCAGCCTGACGAGCCGCTTCAAGACCGCCGACTGGTTCGAGCGCGAGGTCTTCGACCTGTTCGGCATCCCCTTCGAGGGCCACCCGAACCTGACGCGCCTGCTCACCTGGCAGGACTTCCCGGGCCACGCCCTGCGCAAGGACTTCCCGCTGGATGGCGGCGACGCCTTCTGCATGGAAGGCTGCACGGCTCCCTACAACAACGGCGAACGGGGCTGACCATGATTCTCGATTCCATCGCCCTTTCCCGGCAGCAGGTCGACGGCGACACCATGATCGTCAACCTGGGGCCGTCGCATCCCACGACCCACGGCACCCTGCGCATCATCATGGAGCTCTCGGGCGAGACCATCGTCAAGTCCACCCCGGAGATGGGCTACCTCCACCGCGGCGTGGAGAAGCTCGGCGAGAGCCTGAGCTACCAGCAGTTCATCCCCCTCACGGACCGCCTCAACTACTGCAGCTCCATCATGAACAACGTGGGCTACACCCACGCGGTGGAGAAGCTGCTCGGCGTCGAGATCCCCACCCGCGCCCAGCAGATCCGGGTGCTCATGTCGGAGCTGGCCCGGCTCGGCGACCACATCGTCTGCGTCGGCGTCAACGCTGTGGACATCGGGGCCTTCACGGCCTTCCTCTACATCTGGAAGCAGCGCGAGACCATCTACGACCTGTTCGAGATGGCTACGGGCCAGCGCCTCCACACCAGCTTCACGCGCATCGGCGGCCTCTTCCGCGACCTGCCCGAGGGCTTTGTCCCCGCCACCGAGCGGTTCCTGCCCGAGTGCGAGGCGGCCATCGACGAGTTGGAGAAGCTGCTCACCCACAACCCCATCTGGCATGACCGCACCAAGGGCATCGGCCTGATCAGCGCCGAGGATGCCGTGAACTGGGGTTACACCGGCCCCTGCCTCCGTGCCGCGGGCGTGCCCCAGGACCTGCGCAAGGCCCAGCCCTACCTAGGCTACGAGACCTACGACTTCGACGTCCCCGTGGGCACCACGGGCGACGTGTTCGACCGCTACCTGGTCCGCGTCGAGGAGATGCGCCAGAGCATCCGCATCATCCGCCAGGTCCTCGCCCGCCTTGAGCCCGGGCCCGTGAACGTGGACGATCCCAAGATCACGCTCCCCACCAAGGACAAGGTCTACACCCGGATGGAGAGCCTCATCCACCACTTCAAGCTGATCATGCACGGCATGGAGATGCCCGTGGGCGAGGTCTACAGCGCCACCGAAGCCGCCAACGGCGAGCTGGGCTTCTACATCGTCAGCGACGGCGGCAAGAACCCCTACCGCATCCGGGTCCGTCCCCCCTGCCTCCCCATCTTCAGCAGCTTCCACGAGCAGGTGAAGGGCTTCATGATCGCCGACGCCGTCGCCGTCCTGGGAGCTATGAATGTCATTGCAGGCGAGCTGGACCGCTAATCAGTCACGACCCGCCACGGCACAAGCGCGACGAGGACGAGCGCAGCGAGTCCCACGGTGCCAAAGGCACCGCCCGCAGGGCGAGGCGCACCGCGCCGAGTGAGCGTCATTGCGGGTGAGCTTGATCGCTGAGGCTCCGCGCGGGGCGATTCAGTTCCCGGCTAGGCCTGGATCGCCGTCTCGCCCTGCAGGGCCTCGAGCTGGACCCGGTAGTCATTGCGCACCCGCTCGAGCAGGCCTAGGAGCAGGTCCCGCTCCTCGGCCGCGAGGCAGCGGTCCACCTGCTGGCAGAGGGCGTCATGGCGGCCGTGCATCCGGCTCTCCAGGGCCAGGCCCTTGGGGGTGATCTGGACGCGGCTGCCCCGGCGGTCGGCGGGGTTCTCGCAGCGCTTGACCAGACCCCGCGCTTCCAGGCGGTTCACCAGGCGCGGCACATCCGCGAACCGGTAGATCATCCGGCCGCGGATCTCCTTCACCAGGTAGCCGTCCTTGGGGCCGCCCTTGAGGATGCGCAGGACGTTGAACTGCTGGTCCGACAAGCCCTCTGGCTCGTAGAGACCCTGCTCGAAGAGGCGGGCCACGTATTCCCGGGTCAGGAGCAGCGCCAGGGCCAGCTCGTGGCCGGGCTCCAGGGGGCGGTTGATCTGAAGTTCCTCTCGGATGTGCATGACAGGCTCCTGCTTAAGCAGAATGACAGATTTTCGAAGAAAGGTGTTGCAACTCCAGAAAAGAGGCCTAAACTGGAATGCATGGTGAAACATCCATTATCAGGAGGCCTCATGCGCCACTCATTCCGCACCGCGCTCGCCATCTTCGCCCTCGCCGCCCTGCCGGCCCTGGCTCAGGACAGCTACAAGATCGACCCCGTCCACAGCGAAGTCAGCTTCAAGGTCCGCCACCTGCTGGCCAAGACCAGCGGCCGTTTCGCCAAGTTCAGCGGCACCGTCAAGGTGGATGCGGCTGATGTCAGCAAGTCCAGTGTCGAGGTGACCATCGAAGCCGCCAGCATCTCCACCGACAACGAGGGCCGCGACAAGCACCTCAGGAGCGCCGATTTCTTCGACGTGGAGAAGTTCCCGACCATCACCTTCAAGAGCACCTCGGTGAAGGAAGTGGCCAAGGGCAAGCTGGAGGTCACCGGTGACTTCACCCTGCGCGGCGTGACCAAGCGCATCACCATCCCCATCACCAACGCCGGCACCCAGCCCGGCATGCAGCCTGGCAGCGTGGTCGCGGGCTTCATCGATGGCGCCGTGACCATCAACCGCAACGACTACGGCATCAAGTACGGTCCCGGCGTCCTGGGCGACGACGTGGCCATCAGCCTCAACATCGAGGCCGGCAAGAAGTAAGGGGACGCCCCTCAAGCTGGGGGTCGCGCTCGATCGTGATGGGAGGCACAGGGGTTTACCCCGGTGCCTCCCAGTCTCTTTGGGCTAAACTGGGCCTTCATGCGAGCGCGCCCATGAATCATCCCCACCCCCCCGAGACCTCGAACGAACCTCTGGCCCCGGGCCAGCGGTTGCCGGAATCCGAACGCAAGACGTTCAGCCCCGAGGCCATCGCCGAGATCCAGGCGATCATGGCGCAGTATCCGGACAAGCTGGCTGCCACGCTGCCGGCGCTCTACATCGCCCAGCGGGAGTTCGGCTTCGTGAGCTTGGCGGCCATGAGGGCCGTGGCTGCGGCCATCGGGATCCCCGAGGGCCACGTCTTCGGTGTGGCGACCTTCTACACCATGTATCAGAAGGCCCCGGTGGGTAAGTTCCACTTCCAGGTCTGCACCAACATCAGCTGCGCCCTGCGCGGCGCGGCCCAGCTGCTGGAGAAGGTCTGCGAGCGCACCGGCGTGAAGCCCGGTCAGGGCCCCAGCCCCGATGGGATGTGGAGCGTCGAAGAAGTGGAGTGTCTGGCTGGCTGCGGGGTGGCCCCCTGTGTCCAGGTGAACCAGGACGTCTACGACGAGCTGGTGAGCGAGGACAAGCTCGTCGAGGTCATGGAAGCCTGCAAGCGGGGCGAGTACCGTCCCTGGGGCTACTGATGCCAGCCGGGACGACCGCCTGCCCGACCCTCCGGCACAGCCGTATTCGCAGCCTCTCGAGGTAATGTCATGGCCGCCATCCGCACCAAGCCCGATCACCACACCTACACCTTCCCCGGCTTCGGTTCGGAGAAGTTCCCGAACCTGCTGCTCCGCGGCGCGGGCGACCTGAACAACTGGCACCTGCCGGTCTACGAGCAGCAGCACGAAGGCTACGTGGCCATGCGCAAGGCGCTCCAGATGGAGCCCGTGGCGGTGACCGACGAGGTCAAGGCCTCCGGCCTCCGCGGCCGCGGCGGTGCGGGCTTCCCGGCCGGCCTGAAGTGGTCCTTCATGCCCAAGGACACCCCCGAGCGTAAGCTCACCCGCTACCTGGTGTGCAACGGTGACGAGGGCGAGCCCGGCACCTTCAAGGACCGCGTCATCCTGGAATACAACCCCCACCAGCTCATCGAGGGCATGATCATCGGCGGCTGGGCCATGCAGTGCGCCATGGGCTACGTCTACATCCGCGGCGAGTTCCTCTGGCTCATCGAGAAGCTCGAGGCCGCCATTCAGCAGGCCCGTGATGCGGGCTACCTGGGCAAGAACATCCTCGGCACCGGCTGGGACTACGACATCCTGGTCTACCGGGGCGCCGGCGCCTACATCTGCGGCGAGGAAACGGCCCTGCTGAACTCCCTGGAGGGCCGCCGCGGCGAGCCCCGCGTGAAGCCGCCCTTCCCGGCGGCCAAGGGCGCCTTCGGCCAGCCCACCACCGTGAACAACGTGGAGACCCTGGCTGCCGTGCCGCCGATCCTGCGCATGGGCGGCTCCGAGTACGCCAAGATCGGCTCCCCCAAGAACTCGGGCACCCGCATCTTCGGCGTCAGCGGCCACGTCAAGCGCCCCGGCATCTACGAGCTACCCATGGGCACCCCCATGAACTTCCTGGTGGAAGAGCTGGCCGGCGGCTCCAGCACGGGCCGGAAGATCAAGGCCATCATCCCTGGCGGCGCCAGCTGCCCGATGCTGGATGAGAAGGACTTCGACGTCCCCATGGACTTTGACAACCTGAAGGCCCGGGGCTCCATGGGCGGCTCCGGGGGCCTCATCGTCATGGACGAGTCCGTCTGCATCGTCCAGGCCACCCTGCGCCTCATCCGCTTCTACGCCCACGAGAGCTGCGGCCAGTGCACGCCCTGCCGCGAAGGCTGCAACTGGATGCAGATGATCCTGCACCGCATCGAGCACGGGCAGGGCCGCATGGAGGACCTGGACCTGCTGGCCAGCCTCACACCCCGCATCGGGATGCGCACGCTCTGTCCCCTGGGCGACGCCGCCTGCGGCCCCATGGACTCGGCGCTGCAGAAGTTCCGGCACGAGTTCGAGCATCACATCATCCACAAGACCTGCTACGCCCAGGGGTCCAAGCTGCTGAGCAGCGTGGGCGCGCACTAGGCTGATGTCTCCATGCCCATAACGACGATCGGCCTGGCCTTCACCCTCGCCGCGGCCTTGAGCTGGGCGTGCTTTGACGCCCTCCGCAAGCGGCTCGCCAGGGACGTGTCGCCGGTGCATCTTGGCCTGCTGCTGCCCCTGGCGCAGGCGCCGCTGCTGGCGCTCTGGGCCGCCTCCCGGGAGCCCCTGGGCCTGCCCCTGGCCGCGGTCTCGCCGCTGCTAGGGTCCGCCCTGCTGAACGCCTTGGCGCTGGTCCTCTTCCTGGACGCCCTGCGCCTGTCGCCCATGAGCCTCACCATTCCGCTGCTGAGCTTCACGCCGGTGCTCTCCACCACCCTGGCCTGGATCTTCCGGGGCCAGGCGCCCGGGGCCGCCCAGTATGCCGGGGCGGCTCTGGTGGTGCTTGGCGCGGTGGTGCTGGGCATGGGCGGCGGTGCCTGGCGCGGACTGCTGGTTTCTGTGCGCGAGCCCGGGGTGCGCCGCATGGCCCTGGTGGCTCTGCTCTGGAGCTGCACCAGCGTGCTCGATCAGCTGGCTGTGTCCCGGGGCGCCGGGTCCTGGTACGCCCCGGCGGTCACCGCTGCGGTGGCGGTCCTGCTGCTGCTGCGGGCCGTCCTCCGCGGGCAGGTCCAGGCCTTCGTGGCGGCGGCGCGCCCGCTGGTCACCCAGCCCCTGCTGGCCGGGACCGCCGTGGCGATCGGCGCGGCCGCCCTGGCGGTGCAGATCGAGGCCTTCCGCTGGGCCCCCATCGGCTTCATCGAGGTGGTCAAGCGGGGCATCGGCATGACCAGCGCCGTGGTCCTGGGGCGCTTCGTCTTCGGCGAGCTGCTCGACGGCCGCAAGTGGGCGGCCGTGGGCCTCCTGACCCTCGGCGTGGCTCTGGTGGTGGGCTTGCGTTAAGGGTGAACTGCACTCAAGAAATAGGCTTCACCCGGGAATTCCGGAAAGAAGAACCGCTGACCGCAGAGGACGCAGAGGACGCAGAGGACGCAGAGGGCGCAGAGGGCGCAGAGATGTGCCGACCCCTTCGGCGCAAGGGCCCGGATGAATGGGGGAGCCGCTCGGGTTTCAGCGATACGGGCTTTAGCCACCGATGAACACCGATTGAAAGCGATGAACACCGATAAAAACAACCCAGTTTTCGGCCTGACTCCCCCTTGGCCGGTCGCACGCGACCGGGGGCCGCAGGCCCGGATGCCCTGTCGGCGCGATGAATGCGCCCCTGGATAGAGCCCATGCTCGGGTGTGACCCGAAGCTAGGTGCAGTTATCGGTGTTCATCAGCTTTTTTCGGTGTTCATCGGTGGCTGATCCTTGTTCTGCCCGGGCCTGTGCGGACCACTCCTTTCATCACCGCCCTCCTTGGCGTTCCTTCTTTTAGACACTGCATCGCCTGCCCTGACACGCGGCGCAAGCTGGGATACTGGCGGGATGCGCCTCCGCACCGTCCTCCTCACCGCCTTTCTCGCCCTGGGGCTCAGCGCCCAGGAGGCCTTCCTGGTGAAGCCCTACCTGCAGCTCGGGGATGCGCCGGTCCCCGCCGCCCGGGAGCGCCTGGACCTGCTGTGGCACTCCGCGGACCGCGACGAGACCTGGGCCGTGGAGGTGCGCCTTGGCAAGCGCTGGGTGTCGCAGGCGCCGGTGACGCAGCGCCGCCTAGCCGCGCCGCCCCTGCCGCCCCACCGCATCTGCCGCGCCACCCTGCGGGACCTGCCCCCCGGGGCCCAGGTGCCCTACCGCGTGAAGCGGGACGGGGCTGTGGTCTTCGAGGCCGAGGCCCGGACTCGCAAGGCCGGGGCGCATCGCCTGGTCATCCTTGGCGACGCGGGCGACGGCTCCGCGAACCAGGCCGCCGTCGCCAAGGCCTTCGCCGCCGAGCAGCCGGACATGGTCTTCATGGTGGGGGATCTGGTCTATGGCCGGGGCCGGGCCTCGGAGTATCGGCCCAACTTCTTCGCCGTCTACAACGGTGCGAGCGCCCTGATGGCGAAGGTGCCCTTCCTGGGCATGCCCGGCAACCACGACGCACCCTTTCCGGGCTTCGAGGATGCGTCGGCCTACTACGCCTACTGGTCTCTGCCCCTGAACGGACCGGTGCTCAAGCCGGGCGATCCCGGGGCCGCGCCCGTCAAGGCGGGCCTCCACGACGCCATCGTTGCCGCGGCGGGCCCGGCCTTCCCACGAATGGCCAGCTTCAGTTTCGACTGGGGGCCGGTGCACTGGACCGTACTGGATTCGAACCCCTATGTGGACTGGGACAGCCCCGCGCTGAAGGCCTGGCTGGAGGCGGACCTGAAGGCCGCCAAGGGCGCGGCCTGGCGCATCGTGGCCATGCACCACCCGCTGTTCCAGAGCTCGAGGCTGCACTTCGACGACCAGTGGATGCGACCCCTCAGCCCACTGCTCGAGAAGTACGGCGTGGCTCTGGTCTTCGCGGGGCACGTCCACAACTACCAGCGCACGGCGCCGCTGACCTTCGCTCCCACCAGGATCGGACCCCGCGGCAAGGCGGTGGAAGGCACCTTCACGGTGGACGAGGCCTTCGATGGGAGGACCGTCACCCGGCCCAAGGGCATCATCCACATCGTCACCGGGGCGGGCGGCGCTGACCTCTACGACCGCTGGCAGACGGATGTGAAGAGCAGCTGGCAGCCCTGGACCCGCGCCTTCAACGCCGACCTGCACTCCTGCACGGTGCTGGACGTGGAGGCAAAAAAGCTCAAGCTGCGCCAGCTCGACAGCCAGGGCCGCGAGCTGGATGCGATCACGCTGACGAAGTGAACTAGTGGCGGTGCACTAGCGACTGAAGCTGATGGAGTAGGTCAGCGGCTTGGGCAGCTGGGGGCTCTTCACCGTGGCGTTCATGGTGAGGGTCTTGCCGTCGGGGCTCAGCTTGAAGATGTTGGTGCGCTCGCCCTCGTCGTTCTTGAAGGTCTGGATCATCTGATCCTTGGACACCTGGGCGGCCACCATGAACTTGTCGCCGTCCTCGCGGGTCCAGGGTCCGGGCTTGCCACCGGGAGGCATGGGGATGACGTCCCGGTCGTCGAACTTCACCAGGGTCTCCTTGTCCGAGATGGTGATCACCGCCTTCTTGTAGACCGGGTTCAGGCGGACCAGCTTGGCGCGGGCGATGGGGCGCTTGATGAAGTTCATGTCCGCCACGGTGGTGTTTACCGCCGCCACCACGTCATCGGCCCGGGCCTGGACCCAGGTGCCGGACAGGGCGGACTCTTCCGCCGCCAGCGAGAGGGTCGCGAGTACAGGGAGAGCAAGCAAGCGAAGCAGGCGCATGGGAAACTCCTCGGGGTGGATGGTCCCTACCATAGCAGTTCACAGAGAGAAATGGCCCCGGACGGGGCCATTTCTCTGGGTGGAACAAATCCTAGGCGAGTGTGGCCACCATCACCGCCTTGATGGTGTGCAGGCGGTTCTCGGCCTCGTCGAAGACGATGCTGTGGGCGCTGCGGAAGGCCTCGTCCGTGACCTCCCGGATGTCGTGGCCCAGAGCCATCTGCTCCTTGGCCAGCTTGGTCTCGAAGTCATGGAAGGCGGGCAGGCAGTGGAGGAACTTCACGTCCGGGTTGCCGGTCTTCTGGAGCAGCTCGAGGGTGACCTTGAAGGGGCTGAGCAGCTTGACGCGCTCGGGGATCAGGGCCTCCTCGCCCATGCTCGCCCAGACGTCCGTGTAGATGGCGTCGGCGCCCCGCACGGCGGCATCCACGTCATCCGAGACCTCGATGACGGCGCCGGTCTCCTGGCCGGCGGCGCGGGCCGCGGCCAGCACGGCGGGATCCGGCGCCAATGCCTTCGGCCCCAGGACCACCAGGTGCAGGCCCGTCTTGGCGGCGCCATACATCAGGGCGTAGCTCATGTTGTTGCGGATGTCCCCGCAGAAGACCAGCTTCATGGCGGAGAGGGGCTTGGCGATGTGCTCCTCCAGGGTGAGGAAGTCCGCCAGGATCTGGGTCGGATGGTCCGTGTCCGTGAGGCCATTCCAGACGGGCACGCCGCTGTGCCGGGCCAGGGACTCCACCACCGCCTGGCTGAAGCCCCGGTACTCGATGCCGTCGTAGAAGCGCCCCAGCACCTTGGCGCTGTCCTCGATGGACTCCTTCTTGCCGACCTGGGAGCCCGCCGGGTCCAGGTAGGTGACGTGGGCCCCCTCGTCCAGGGCCGCCACCTCGAAGGCGCAGCGGGTGCGGGTGCTGGCCTTCTCGAAGAGCAGCACGATGTTCTTCCCCCGCAGGAGCGGGGCGTAGAGGCCCTGGCGCTTCTTGGCCTTCAGCTCCCGGGCCAGGTCCAGCAGGTGGCGCACCTCGGCGGGGGTGAAGTCCATGAGGGTGAGGAAGCTGCGGCCCTGCAGGTTGACGGTCATGGCGCTCTCCGGCACGAATTCGGCGCATCAGGTTAACGCTGCCCTGGTAAATCAGCGCTCCGAAACGCGCCTGGCGGCCCCGGTCTTGACGGAGTGTCAGACCAATCCCGGTCCGGGACTCCCGCCGCCCCCCAGGAGGGATGAGTGGGCCTCTGCTTTCACTGCTTTGCTTTTCCCTCCTTGGCCGTATAGTCATCCCACGGAATCAATGCGACCCCACCCGAAGAAAGGCAGCGGAGGCAGCCATGCGACCCCTGAAGCAGCTGATTGAAGAGAAACCGACCACGGTGACCGTGGGGCCCGACGACACCGTCTTCGCGGCCCTGACCCTGCTGGCCCAGTTCGACATCGGCGCCCTGCTGGTGCTGGACCAGGGACGGCTCGTGGGCCTTTTTTCCGAGCGCGACTACGCCCGCAAGATCATCCTCAAGGGCAAGGCCTCCAAGGACACGCTGGTGCGCGAGATCATGAGCGAGAAGCTCAGCTGCGTGACCCTCTCTCAGACCGTCCAGGAGTGCATGGCCCTCATGACCGAGCGGCACGTGCGCCACCTGCCGGTTATCGATGACCAGGACAAGGTGCTGGGCATCCTCTCCATCGGCGACCTGGTGAAAGAGACCATCTCCGACCAGAAGTTCACCATCGAGCAGCTGGTGCACTACATCCAGAACTAGCCCTTCCGGCCGCTGGCCTCGCGCCACGCCGCCAGCAGCTTGGCCTCCTGCTCGGCGGTGGGGCCCGCGAGCTTGTTGCGGCCTTTCTCAAGCTTCTCCTGGGTCCGGTACCAGGCGAGGGTGTCCTTGACCGTCTGCTCGGCGGGGCGGAAGCGCAGGCCCGCCTTCACGGCCCGGTCGTTGCGCCAGGTGTGGAAGCCCTTGGTCTCGCCCGCGTAGGGGGCCCAGATGGGGAACTCGAGGTCCTTCTGGGCGGCGATGAAGTCCCCGGGAATCCAGACCGACTTGCTGCTGGGGTTGCCTGCCTTCTGGCAGGCCTCCACCACGGTGCCCCAGGCCAGGCGCTGGGCGGGGCCGCAGGCGTTGAAGACGCCCAGGGTGCGCTGCTCCACCAGCAGGACCAGCCAGGTGGCGAGGTCGCGCACGTCGATGATCTGCAGGGGATCGCTGGGGGTGCCGGGTACGGCCACCTCACCGCCCCGGTCGAAGCGCGCGGGCCAGTAGGTGAAGCGGCCGGAAGGGTCATCGGGGCCGACGATGTAGCCGGGCC
>JAAXXS010000024.1 GCA_013334395.1 Holophagaceae bacterium
TTGGAAAGATCGTCGTTGGTGACCACGCGAGGCGGAAAACACTGCCCAGTGGCCGTGATTCCGACGGGGGCGGTAAGGCGACGGTTCAAGGGGCCTCCGGAGCGAAACGCCCATTGTCGCACGAAGGACGCACCCCGTCAGTGCTCGCTCCGGAACCGGCGCAGCAAGTCCAGCAGCCCATCCACATCCAGCTGCCGGACCGCCACCCCACGCAGCTGGACGGAAGCCCCAAGCCAGCCCCGCGCGGCGTCATCGTCGTCGGGTTCCTCCCAGGGCCCCGGCAGCTCATCGAGCGTCCCCACCAGCCGCTCGAGCGGCAGGGCCAGGCGCGTGCGCAGCACGGCCAGAGCCTCGGGTGGGCCCTCGGGTCTCCGACCACCGGGCAGCTCCTCCCAAGCCAGCACCGGCAGGAACTCCCCCTGATGGAGGACGACTCCCTGGATGCCCGGGAGCACCCCGGGCAACGGGGTCGGCGGCGAGGGATCAACCACCTCCCGAAGGTCCCGGGTGGACAGCAGCAGGTCGCGCCCCGCGGCCCTCACCAGGAGCCAGCTCCCGGACTCAGACACTGGCCACCCGCCGCATGAGCGAGTCCATGGCCAGGCCCAGCACCGCCTCGGGATCCACCACCCAGAGGATGCCGTCCTCCTGGGGGCTGCCGCCCATGATGCCGGGCGTCTGGGCCAGCTCCGGCAGGCTTCTCAGCAGCACATCGCCCCGGCCCAGCACCTGGTCCACGCCGATGGCCACCTCGAAGCTGCCCCGACCGGCGGGTCCACCCTGCTGGGTGAGCACCACGAAGGTGCGCTGGGCCTCGGGCTCCCGCAGGCTGAGGCAGGCCTGGAGGGATTCCAGGGGGATGGGCGTGCCGAGGACTTCCACCCGCTCGCCTCCGCGGAGGGGGACCCGACCGGCCTGGACCCGCAGCACACTGGCCAGCGGGATGCCGAACACCTGCCCCTCGCAGCGGACCTTCAGGCAGTTCACCACCGCCCGGCTGAGGGGCAGCGTCAGGCGGATGAGGCTGCCCCGGCGCGGCTCCGTGGAGAGGTGGATCTCGCCGCCGAGGCTCTCCACCTCGGAGCGCACCACATCCATGCCCACGCCGCGCCCCGAGATCTGGGAGGCCTGGTCCTGGGTCGAGAAGCCCGGCTCCAGGGAGAGCCGGAGCAGCCGGTCCGGGTCGGGCCGCTCCCCGGCCTCCAGCAGCCCCAGCTCCAGGCCCCGGGCCTCGATGCGGGCCAGGTCGAAGCCTCGGCCATCGTCGCGCAGGTCGAAGCGCAGGTTCCGCCCCCACTGGCTGGCGGAGAGCTTCAGGGTGCCCGTCTCGGTCTTGCCCTGGGCCAGTCGCTCGGAGGGCAGCTCCAGGCCGTGGTCCAGGGCGTTCCGGACCAGGTGCAGGAAGGGATCGGCCAGGCGGCTGAGGAGGCTCCGCTCCACTTCCAGCTCCCCGCCCTGGACCTGCAGGCGCACGGGCTTGCCCAGGTCCCGGCTCAGGCTCTTCACCATGGGTTCGATGCGCGAGAAGAGGGTCTCCACCTTGACCATGCGCATCTGCAGGAGGGACTTCTGGACGTCCAGCAGCCCCGTCTCCATCTCGGAGAGGAGGGCCCGGGGTGCGTCCAGCTCGGCCTCCTCGACCCGCCGCAGCAGCCGGCTGGCGTTGTCCCGGAGCTGGCCCACGGTCATGAGGCGGGCCTCCAGGGCCTCCACCCGCTGGGCGGGCAGGCGCAGGATCTCGCCATCGTGCACCGGGGCCATCGGGGCGGCGGGGCCCTCCGGCAGGCGTTCGGGCGCGGGCTCTGGTGACGCCGGTGCCCGCAGGCTGGCCGGGATCAGGGCCGGGTCCACCAGCTGCCGACTCTCCAGGGCCTCTCCCGCCTCGACGGGGAGAGGCTCCAGGGTCGCTCCCGCCCAGAGCAGCAGGAAGGCCAGTCCCTCCCGCTCCGGCGGCAGGTCCCAGGGCAGGGTGGAGATCAGCTCCCCCCGGGCGGCCAGGGCCTCACTGATGGCCCGGAGGCGCTCATCGAAGGTGCTGTAATCAAGGCAGACGCCCAGCCCATGGATCGGCGTCCCGGCCAGCAGCACCGCCGTCACCCGCATCCGCTCGTAGTCCGACAGGGCCCTGAGCGTCTCCGGGGGCAGATCCAGGAGGGTGGTCAGGTCCTGGGCCTGCCCCTCCGTCGGCCGGGCCATGGCTTCCAGCTCCCCGATCTGGCGGCGCACGGGCTGGAGGTAGTCCTCGGGTTCGGGCCGGCCCCGGCGGAGCCCGTCGAGCCCGGACTCGAGGGCGAGCACGCCCGCCTCCAGGGTCTCGATCAGGGAGTCCGTGGAGCGCAGCCGGCCCTTGCGCATGAGGTCGAAGATGTCCTCCAGCCGGTGGGCCGCCTTGCTGAACACGGGGTAGCCGAGCATCCCGGCCATCCCCTTGAGGGTGTGCGTGGTCCGGAACAGCGCATTCACCGAGGCCTGGACCACATGGGCCGGCTGCGGCTCCTTCAGGGTGGCAAGGGTCTCCCGGGCCTGCCCGAACAGGTCCTCGCATTCCGCCCAGACATCGTCGAAGGACTGATCCAAGTGCCGCTCCCGCTAGATCCCGATTCGGCAGGCGGCCGCCTTCGCTGGAATCTGGGCGCTCCCGATAGACTGGTCCCATGCGCACCCTCGCAGTCCTCCCGTCCCGCTTCCCGTCCTCCCGGTTCCCGGGCAAGCCCCTGGCGCTCATCGCCGGTCAGCCCATGATCCAGTGGGTCTTCGAGGCGGCCCAGCGCGCCCGGGGCGTGGACCGCGTGGTAGTGGCCACCGATGACGACCGCATCGCCAGCGCCGTGCGCGGCTTCGGGGGCGAGGCCGTGCTGACCGACGCCGCCCTGCCCTCGGGCACGGACCGCGTCGCGGCGGCCCTGGCGGCCCTGGGCGAGACCTACGACTGCGTGTTGAACCTCCAGGGCGACGAGCCCGCCATGCATCCCGAGACCGTGGCCGCCGTGGTGGCGCTCATGCAGGCCCAGCCGGACCTGCCCATGGGCACCGCCGCCTGCCCCTTCGCCAGCGCCGAAGAGCTGTTCAACCCCAATGCCGTGAAGGTGGTGGTGGATGACCGGCAGCGGGCCCTCTACTTCAGCCGCAGCCCCATCCCCTACCTGCGGAGCTCGACCGTCTTCGAAGCGGACTTCCGGCCCTGGCTGGCCCCGGAGCAGCTGGCCCTCTTCCGCCGCCACCTTGGCATCTACGCCTACCGGCCCGAGGCGCTGCAGGCCTTCACCCGGCTGCCGCCGCACCCCCTGGAGCAGCTGGAGATGCTGGAACAGCTCCGGGCGCTGGCCGCGGGCATGCCCATCGGCGTGGCCGATACGCCCTACCTGAGCCTGGGCGTGGACGTGCCTGGCGACGTCCCGGCCGTCGAGGCCCTCCTGCGGGAGCGGGGGCTGGCGCGGTAGACTGCAGTACGGGACCGGGGGTCCCGTTCATCGCCAGGAGCGCTCGTGAGCCACCATAAAGTCATCGTGATCGGCACCGGCCCCGCGGGCTACACCGCGGCGCTTTACACCTCGCGGGCCAACCTGGAACCCCTGGTGCTGGAAGGTGCCCAGCCCGGCGGCCAGCTCACCATCACCACCGAGGTCGAGAACTTCCCCGGCTTTCGCCACGGCATCGCGGGACCGGCCCTCATGGACGAGATGCGCGAGCAGGTGCTCCGCTTCGGCACCGTCATCAAGTCGGAGACAGTTCTGAGCGCCGACCTGCAGGCCCGTCCCTTCCGCCTGACCACGGACAAGGGTGACTACACCGCCGATGCCGTGATCATCGCCACCGGGGCCTCGGCCAGGTGGCTGGGCATCGGCAAGGACGAGGACCTGTCCCGGTCCGGCGGGGGTGTCAGCGCCTGCGCCACCTGCGACGGCTTCTTCTACCGCGGCAAGGAGATCGCCGTGGTGGGCGGGGGCGACACGGCGGTGGAGGAGGCGGTCTTCCTCACCAAGTTCGCCACCAAGGTCCACCTCATCCACCGTCGCGACCGGCTCCGGGCCTCCAAGGCCATGCAGGACCGCGCCCTCACCAACGCGAAGATCCACCCCATCTGGAACAAGACCGTCCTGGACGTGCTCACCACCGTCCTGGAGACCCCCATGGGTGAGAAGATCGAGAAGATCCGCGCCCTCAAGCTGCAGGACACCGTGGACGGCTCCGTCTCCGAGCTGCCCCTCGACGGCCTGTTCGTGGCCATCGGCCACCAGCCCAACACCGGCCTCTTCGCGGGGCAGCTGCCCATGGACGAGACGGGCTATCTGCAGGTGGAGAAGGGCTCCAGCCGCACCAGCATTGAGGGTGTCTTCGCCTGCGGCGATGTGCAGGACCACACCTACCGCCAGGCCATCACCGCCGCCGGGAGCGGCTGCATGGCCGCCATTGACGCCGAGCGCTGGCTGGTCGAGAAGGGCCTCGCCGAGTAGGGCTGTCAGCCCCAGCCCGAGTCGATATTTTCGGCATCAGCTTTTGATTAGCCTTACCATGGGGTGGCCTTTGTCCATGGCCCCTTCATGAACCTGCTTGTCATTTCCCGACATAGCGACCTTGTCGAACGCCTCCGCATGGCCTTCGAGGGGGCTGGTCACGCCATCCTCCAGGCCGGGGACCCCCTGGAGGCCCTGGCCAAGGATGCCTGGGGGGAGGTCCAGGTGCTGGTGGTGGATGCGGTCGGGGATCCCATGGACGGCTTCCGCCTCTCCCGGCTGCTGAGGGGCGAGGCCCGGGTGCTCTTCCAGAACCTGCCCATCTTCCTGGTCCTCGAGCACCCACCCTCCGATCAGGAGCTCCAGGCCCTGGAGGCCAGCGAAGGCGATGGCTTCATCCAGGCCACCAGCAACATCCAGCAGCTGCTGAACCGCCTGGGTCCCGTCATGGCCGGGGGGTTCACCAAGGGGGAGTGCCAGCGGGTGCCCGTCCTGGCGGTGGGCCTGCAGGCGGACCTGGCCCAGCGGGCCCGGACGATGCTGCAGCAAGTCGGCATGGAGCTCCACACGCCGCCCGCCCGCAACGCCGCCGAATCCCAGCGCATCCTGAAGTCCCCTGTCCTCCTGCTGGGCCTCTCCGCGGGCGGTGTGCAGGGCGCCCTGTCCCTGCTGGCCCAGCTGCGGGACCAGAACCACCTGCTCTACACGATCCTGGTGGGCCAAGTGAAGCGCGAGGCGGACCAGCGGAAGCTGATCCTGGCGGGAATCTCGGACTGGGTGCCCCTGCCCCTCCCCCCGCCCCGCCTGGTCCACGCCTGCCGGCGCGCCATCGAGGTCCTGCACGCGCGGCGCATCCAGGCCGAATACGAGTCGGCCCTCCACGACCTCCGCGCCCACCGGAGCCTGCTCGAGGTCGAGGCCGCGGCCTTGCGCAACGAGGTGCTCACGGATCCCCTCACGGAGCTGCTCAACCGGCGCGCCTTCGACCAGAACATCGAGCACGCCCTGCGGCAGTGGGAGCGCCACCGCCGCGCCTTCGTCCTGCTCATCGGGGACATCGACCACTTCAAGCTCATCAACGACCGGTTCGGCCACCCGGTGGGCGACGAGGTGCTCCGGCAGCTGTCCACCCGCCTCCGCTCCGCCCTGCGCAAGTCCGACCTGGCCTTCCGGATCGGGGGCGAGGAGTTCGCCGTCCTCCTGACCGAGACCAGCCTCAAGGCCGGGGCCGAGGTGGCGGAGAAGCTGCGCAGCCGCATCGATGAGGAGCCCATCGTGCTGCCCAGCGGCCAGGCGATCTTTCCCACCATGAGCTTTGGCGTCGGCGGTCCCGGGGCCGCCACCATCTCCGAGCTGCTGTCCCAGGTGGACCGGGCGCTCTACCGCGCCAAGAGCCTGGGCCGCAACCGGGTGGTGGTCTTCGGTGGCCTGGAGCCCCCGGTGGGGCCGGACAGCTAGGCCGTGGCGGTCGCTCAGTAGCGGTAGCCGAAGAGGTCGCCCAGGCCGCGCAGGGTCAGGGTGAGGTCCACGCGATCCTCCCGGCCGCCGGACAGCAGCGAGGTGTTCAACGCCACGTGGGTGAACTTCAGCACGTAGGCCACGCAGGGCTCCACCCAGGCCAGGGCCACCTGGCTGGAGGCGAAGCCGTGGGTCCGGTAGTCGTAGTTGGCGCTGAACTCCAGCCGGCAGCGGTCGTCAAAAAAGCGCTGGATGCCGCCGAACTGCAGCCCCTGCTGCCGCACCAGGAAGCTGTTAATGCCCGTGGAGAAGTAGGCGAGGTTGAAGCGGTTGCCCTGGCTGCCCTTCACATCCACGCTGATGGCGTTGTCCGAGCCGCCGGTGCCCAGGTCGGCGGAGCGGCGGAGGCTGATGCGCCAGCGGTTGTCCGGCTCCACGTCGAGGTCCGTGGTCACGGAGGACCAGCCCTGCTTGTAGCGGCCGTCGCTGAGGATGATGGGCGTCAGGTGGAAGCGGGTGGACACCGTCAGCCGGGCCAGGTCGGCGAAGGTCACGCCGGGTCCGGAGCGGCCCAGGATGTGCTGCTTGAGGCCCAGCTCGAAGCTGCGCTCGCCGGAGGCGCTGTCGTTCACGCCGGGGTTCGAGTCCGCGCTGTCGAAGCGCGGCACCACGCCCACCTGGCCGTAGCGGCTGGTCTCGGTGAAGCCGAAGTAGGGCTCGGCCACGTGCTTCAGCTCGCCGTGATAGCCCAGCAGTGCCACGTCCGGGAACGACCGCCCCACCTGGGGACCCGAGAGCCGCAGGTGGCTGGAGAGGAGGAACCGGGTCGCGGCATCCCCGTCCACCTCGAAGGGGCTGGTGGCGGGGTTCACGGAGGAGCCGTTCACCCCTCCCGCCGGATCGAAGACCGGTGCGGCCAGGGTGGCGCTGTAGTGCGTGCCGCGCCCCATGAACTCGAAGTCCGCCCGGAAGGGGCCCCACTGGCCCAGGCGCCCGTGCAGCCGGGCGTTGGCGTCCTGGCGGTCCCAGGCGTAGCGCTGGTCGTTGCCGGTGGCGCTGCCCTCGATGCGGTAGGCGAAGCGCCCCGAGCGGACGCCACCGTCCAGGTAGAGGGGTCCGAGCACGGGCACGGGGAAGAATCGGAACTCGGCCTGGGGCAGCGTCTGCCGGCGCAGCGAGGCCGGGAAATCGTTGCTGTAGAAGGGGTCGCCCTGGTCCTTGGTGAAGAAGAAGCTGCGCTGCTCCGCGGCGGACAGGCTGAGGTTCCCGAAGCTGAAGCTGCGGCCCAGATAGAGAGCCGAGTCGAAGCTGGTGCTGCCCAGGTAGCCGAGGCCCTTCCCGAAGTCGGCGTCCACCAGGTTGTCCGAGGCCTGGTTCACATCCGCGGTGAGCTGCCAGCCGTCCTCCCGCTGCCAGACCTCCTTGAGGGTGTAGCGGTAGCGGGTGGTGTCCAGGCTGCGCTGGTGGATGGTCTGGCCGGAGAGGCTGCCTTCGTGGGTCAGGTCGGGCCGCCAGCGCAGGTCCCCGCCGAGCAGGGTGCCCTCTTTGCTGAAATACTCGGGCGCCAGGGTCAGGTCCGCCGAGGGACCGAGCACCTGGTAGTAGGTCAGGCCCACGGTGGTGCCGAAGGCGCTGGACATCCCCAGCGTGGGGGGCAGCAGGCCCGAGGCCCGGTTCGCCTGGGCGGGGTAGATGGCCCAGGGGACGTAGTAGTAGGTGGGCACCGGCCCCAGATAGATGAGCGCGTTCCTGAGGGTGGCGAAGCCGTCCAGATCGACCTTGAGGCTCGAGAGCTTGGCCCGCCAGCCCGGCTTTTCCTCCGGACAGGGGCTCAGCTCCACCGCGTCGAAGGCCCAGGTCCTCAGGGTGGTGAAGGCCACATGGCCCGAGCGCAGGGTCCAGGTCGGGGGCAGGTCCATCTGCAGGGCCCAGGCCTGGCCCGAGCGGGTGATCCAGCCCATCTCCAGGCGCTCGCAGCGCAGCCTCAGGTCGGGGCCTTCCAGGCGGATGTGGCCCTGGGCGACGAGGCGCCCCTCCCGGAGGTGGTACTCGATGCGGTCCGCCAGCAGGAGCAGGCCCTCGGCCTGGATGGCGCCCTGCTCCAGCACCCAGACATCGGCGGCTTCGCGCACCCGCTCACCTCGCCAGTCGAAGGGCACGCGCGAGGTGCCCGGCCCGCCTTCGAGGCTGTAGGGGCGCAGGGGCAGCAGCTCCGCGGGGGTGGGCGCGTCCAGGGGCTCCAGCACCGGCCGGCTGGGCAGGCTCTGGGCCTTCAGCGCCACCGTTCCGGTGCACAGGAGCAACGCCACCCCGATCCGGCGCATGAGCCGCTCAGTGCTGGTGCGGCAGCAGCCGCGAGCTTAAGAGGAAGATCCCCACGCCCGACAGCAGGGCCAGGGTGCCGCGGAGTCCCGAGACCTTCTGGACCTCGGGCAGCAGGTCCGAGCTGGCCACGTAGAGGGCCAGCCCGGCGGTCAGGCCCAGGATCGGCCCGAGGGGCAGGTGCAGCACGGACTGGCCCGCCGCTCCCACCAGGGACGCCAGGGCGAGGGTGCCCGCCGCCAGCAGCGCGGCCCGGTTCCCGAAGCCCCGCACGAGGAAGATGGAGGCGATGGTGCCCCCCTCCGGGATCCGGTGGAAGAGGATGCCCAGGACCACGAGGGGGCCCAGGTTGCTATGGGTGGACAGCGCCGCAGCGATGGCCACGCCGTCCATGAGGCTGTGCAGAGAGAGGCCCACCAGGGCCAGCACGCCGCTCAGCGGGCTGCCGTCCTTGTGGGTCTCCTCCCCGTAGTGGAAGTGCAGCGTGATGCCGTGCTCCATGACGTGGACCAAGAGGTAGCCCCCGAGCACCCAGAGGGCATTGGCCTCGCCCCCGCTGGACTCCAGGGACTCGGGGATGATCCGCACCAGGGTGAGGGACAGCAGGTAGCCCGCGGCCACGCCGGAGAGCAGGCGCATGAACTGGGCCCGCCCCTGCAGGAAGCGCACCACTCCCCAGCCACCCAGGAGGGTGGCCAGGGAGGCGAGGGGCGCCAGCCAGTAGAGGGACACGGCCGGCTACTCGGCCTTGGGCTTCTTGACCCGGGTCGCCTTGGGCTTGGGAGCGTCCTCGGCAGGAGGCTCCGCCTTGGGCTTCTTGGCTGGTGCCACCTTGGCCTTGGGCGCAGCCTTCTTCTTCAGCGGCTTGGCCGCCACAGGCTCGGGAACGGGCACGGCCACGGGCTCGGGCACAGCCACGGGAGCTGGCTCCTGCGTGACGGCCACCTTGGCCCGGGGGGTGCGCCGGGGCTTGCCGGGCGCGGGTTCGACAGCCACGGGCGCGGCGCCAATCCGGGGCCGGGGGCTGGGCGTCAGCAGGCTGGCGACCATGTCAGCATTGAACGTGGGCGGCTCCGGCTGGGCCTCGTCCTGAAGGTCGCTGGGCTCGGCACCGGGGGTCGCGGTGGACCCTTCGGCCCGGTCGGCGCCGCCCTTGCGGCGACGGCGGCGGCGCTTGCGCTTGGCCCCTTCGCCCTTGGGCTCATCCGCGGAATCCGCAGACTCCTCGCCACCCTCCTCGCCTTCCTCGTCCTCGGGCTTGGCGCTCTCGAACAGGGCGCGGAGGCGCTCCCGCTCATCGAGGGCCGCCCGCTGCATGTCGCGACGGTCGTATTTGAAGGCTTCCTTCTTGGCGTCCTTGGTGTTCTCGCCCAGGGCCTTCTCGAAGGAGATGGGGCTGTCGCCACCCAGGACCACGGTCTCGTCCTCGGGCGAGCCCTTCTCGCGCGGCGGCTTGGACGCCGTCGGCTTCTCGACCGGGGCCTCCTCGGCGCGCTCGATCTCGGCGGCCATCTCACCGTAGCTCATGGACCAGTCGGCCTGAATCAGGATCCTGGCCTCGCTCTGCTCCTCCATGCTGATCAGCTCGCGGCGCTTCTGGTTCAGCACCGCCGCGGCGATGGAAGGCGCCAGCTTGATGCGGATCTCGCCGATGCCGCCCTTGGCCAGGATGCCGTGGACGCGGCGCATCACGGACAGCACCAGGGCCTCCATGGTCTTGACCTTGCCGGTGCCGGTGCAGGTGGGGCAGGTCTCGTGGTTCACGTGCTGGAGGCTGGGGCGGATGCGCTGGCGGGTCATGACCAGCACGCCGAAGCGATTGATCTTCCCCACTTCCATGCGGGCCTTGTCGGCCTTCAGGCACTCGACCAGGCGGTCCTGCACGGCGCGGATGTGGCTCTCGCGCTTCATGTCGATGAAGTCGATGGCGATGAGTCCGGCCAGGTCACGCAGGCGCAGCTGCCGGGCCACTTCCTCGGCGGCTTCCAGGTTGGTCTTGGAGGCCATGTCCTCGACGCCGTCGCCGGAGGTCTTGCCGCTGTTGACGTCGATGGCCACCAGGGCCTCGGTCTGGTCCAGCACCAGGGCGCCGCCGCTGGGCAGAGGCACCTTCCGGCCGTAGATGCGGTCGATCTGCTCTTCCAGCTGGTGGCGGGAGAACAGGGGCTTCTTGCCGGTGTAGTGCTTCAGCACGTCGAGGTACTGGGGCATGGTGCGCTTGAAGAAGGACTGGGCGGCGTGGAAGGTGTCGAGGTCGTCGATCTGCACTTCCTCGACGTCAGAGCTGAAGGTGTCGCGCAGGGTGCGGGTGACGACGTCATCCTCCTGCCAGACGAGGCCAGGCCCCTGCCGGTGCTTGTAACGGGAGAGCACTTCCTTGTAGGAATCAAGAAGGTAGTCCAGGTCGCGCTGGAAGTCCTCCTTGGTGACGCCCAAGCTGGCGGTGCGGACGATGACGCCGATGTCTTCGGGGATCTCCAGGGTGTCGATGAGCTGCTTGAAGTGGCGGCGCTCCTCGGTGCTCTCGATCTTGCGGCTGATGCCGTTCACGGGGTTGCCGGGGGTGATCACCAGGTAGCGCCCAGCCATGCTGACCTGGCCGGTCATCATCGCGCCCTTGGAGCCGAGCTCCTCGCGCACCGCCTGGACCAGGATCTCCTGGTCCCGGGACAGGACGTCCTGGATGCGGCCCCGGCGGCCATCGCCGCTCAGGTCCCGGGGCAGCTCGCCCATGGGCAGGAAGCCGTTCTTCTGGCCGCCGAAGTGCACGAAGGCGGCCTGCAGGCTGGTGTCAGCCCGGACGACCCGGGCCTTGTAGATATTGCCCTTGATCTTTTCGTTGTGTAAAAATTCGACATCATAGTCGAACAGCACACCGTCGATCAGGGTGGCCACGCGGATCTCTTCAGGATCCGTGGCGTTGATCATCATTGTTTTCTTGGGGCTCAAAGGGCCTCCTCTCGGGGCCCAGGGGCTTCGCTGCGGCTTACGCCCGGCAGGCTCAGCGGCCCTGGGGATTGATGGGGTTGGGATGGGTGAATCGGGAAACCGAAGGGGGCCCTGCCCTGACTTCGGCCACCCGGGGGAGGAAAATCGGGATGGTCGCGACCCCCGTACCTGGGCTGCGCCTCGAACGGCACGCGGGATCTTTAAACATTAAACCCACTTATTTTCCCGAGGGCAAGCGGGATCCGCCGGGGGTGAAGTTACACCGATGTAACGCGCCTGAGCACCCCCCTTTACCTGGCGTGCCCAGGCTGGGATCTACACAGGAGGAATCCATGAGGATCCGAACTTTGGCCCAGACCATCGTGGCGGGGCTGCTGCTCTCAATCACGGCCCAGGCCCAGACCGTCAAGGTGGACAGCAAGCTCACCACCTACAAGAAGGTCTCCGGCGTCAGCGGGAACATCAACTCCATCGGCTCTGACACCCTGAACAACCTGATGGCCTACTGGGTGGAGGGGTTCAACAAGAAATACCCCAACGTGAAGATCCAGGTCGAAGGCAAGGGCTCCACCACCGCCCCCCCGGCCCTCATCGAAGGCACCAGCCAGCTGGGCCCCATGAGCCGGGAGATGAAGGCCGAGGAGATGGACAAGTTCGAGAAGAAATACGGCTACAAGCCCACCAAGGTGGCCGTGGCCATCGATACCCTGGCGATCTTCGTGCACAAGAACAACGCGATCAAGTCCCTGAGCCTGCAGCAGGTGGACGCCATGTTCTCCAAGACCCGCAAGGGTGGCTCGGCCAAGGACATCAAGACCTGGGGTGAGCTGGGCCTGACCGGCGAGGCCGCCAGCCGCACCCTGAGCCTCTACGGCCGCAACAGCGCCAGCGGCACCTACGGCTACTTCAAGGAGCACGCCCTCTTCAAGGGGGACTACAAGGACACCGTCAAGGAGCAGCCTGGTTCCTCCTCCGTGGTCCAGAGCGTCGGCTCGGACCGTTTCGCCATCGGCTACAGCGGCATCGGCTACGCCACCTCCGGCGTCCGGGCCGTGCCCCTCTCCGATGAGAAGAAGAACGGCGGCGCCGCCTTCCCGGCCACCTACGAGAACGCCCTCAGCGGCAAGTACCCCCTCTCCCGCTTCCTGTATGTCTACCTCAACAAGGATCCCAAGAAGCCGGTCGATCCTCTGACCCGGGAGTTCCTCAAGTTCGTCCTGAGCAAGGAAGGCCAGGAGATCGTGGTCAAGGATGGCTTCCTGCCCCTGACCGCGAAGATGGAAGCCGACGAGAACTCGAAGCTGAAGTAGTCGCCCACCTCAGGCGGAGGAGGGCTCGGGTCGCCCGCCCCCTCCGCCTGATTCTCTGATTGAGCTTCCATGGCCAGCAATCCAGGTATCCAAGCCCGCGCCAAACGCGTGGACCGCTTCATGACCTTCGCCATCTCGGGCGGGGGTCTCCTGATTATCGGGGCCGTGCTGGCCATGCTGCTCTTCATCCTGAAGGAGGCGGCCCCCCTCTTCCTGCCGCCCCGGGTGAGCCAGGTCGGCACCCTCCAGAACGCCCCTTCCAGCGGTGTCTGGCTGGACGAGTCCGGGAAGGCCGCCGTCATCCTATCTCGGGAGACGGGCCTGAAGGCCCTGCGCCTCCCCGAAGGAACCGCCCTGCCCGTGCCTGGCGGGGGACCCACCCTTCCCTGGCGGGAGGTCACGGTGCCGAACACCCGGGGCGAGTCCCTGGTGACGGGTTCGGACGGCCGCCTGTTTCTGGCCCGGCTGACCTGGACCAAGCCCGCAGGAGAGAACGATCCCTCGCACTGGGAGCTGAATCCCCAGTGGCAGGGCGGCTTCCTGCCGAGCCCGGCCCCCACGCGGATCCTGCACTTCCGGCTGAAGGAAGGGGGCGGATTGGGCGCGGCCCCCCAGCTCCTGATCGCCGCGCAGCTCGGTTCCAGCCTGGGCTGGCTGGAAACCGATCTGACGGGTGAAGCCCCTGCCCCTTGGAAGACCATCCCCCTCGAAGCAGGCCTGGAAGCCTCCGCCGCCGTGTGGAGTTCCGACGGCGCCTCTCTGGCCGTGGGCACCCGGGACGGGCGCCTGCTGATCCTGGAGCCAGCGTCCGGTTCGGTGATCGCCTCGGCAGTCTTCGGTGAGCCCATCACGGCCCTGGGCTACGCCCTCGGCCAGTCCAGCATCCTGGTGGGTGGCAGCCGGGGCGGGCTGGTGGCCTATCAGCGGGCCCGCCTGGGGGAAGAATTCCAGCTCCAGCCCTTCCACCAGTTCCCGCGCCTGTCGGGTTCGGTCCTGGGGTTCCAGGCCAGCCTGCGGGACAAGCGCTTCCTGGCCTGGACGCCGACCGAGGCCGTGGTCGATCACCTCACCACGGAACGCCGCCTGATGTCGGTGCCCGTCAGCGGGACCGGCCTCGCGGCCATGGCCCCTCGGGGCGACCTGATCCTCCACGCCCGGACCGACAGTGGTGCCCTGCAGCTGTGGACCCTGGACGCCCCCCACCCCGAAGTCAGCATGGGCGTCCTCTGGAGCAAGACCCACTTCGAAGGCTACGGCAAACCTGAATACGTCTGGCAGAGCACCGGCGGCACCGATGACTTCGAGCCCAAGTTCAGCCTGGTGCCACTGGTCTTCGGAACCCTCAAGGGCACGCTCTATGCGATGCTCTTCGCCTTTCCCATGGCCGTCCTCGGGGCGCTCTACACCTCCCAGTTCGCGGCTCCCCGCTTCCGGAACGTCATCAAGCCCGCCGTTGAGATCATGGCCGCCCTGCCCTCCGTGGTCCTGGGCTTCCTGGCAGGCCTCGTGATGGCGCCCCTGCTTGAGCGGAGCGCGGTGGAAGTCCTCGTCTATCCCTTCTGCGTGCTGCTGGCCGTCCTGCTCGCCGCCCCCTTCTGGAGCCGTCTCTCCCAGCCCTTCCGCAACCGCTTCGGGACCGGCCAGGAGGCCCTCTGGATCGCCCCGGTGCTGCTCCTGGGGGTCGGCCTCGCGATCCTGGTCGGCCCCTGGGTGGAGCATGCCCTCATGGGCGGCAGCTACCGGACCTGGCTGCAGTCGGCGCTGGGGGTCACCTATGACCAGCGCAACAGCCTGGTGGTGGGCTTCGCCATGGGCTTCGCGGTCATCCCCATCATCTTCACCATCAGCGAGGACGCGCTCTCGAGCGTCCCCCGCTCCCTGACCTCGGCCAGCCTCGCCTGCGGGGCCAGCCCCTGGCAGACCGCCTGGCGGGTGGTGCTGCCCACGGCCAGCCCCGGCATCTTCTCGGCCACCATGGTCGGCCTGGGCCGGGCCATCGGCGAGACCATGATCGTGCTCATGGCCACGGGGAACACCCCGGTCATGGACTGGGGCCCCTTCAACGGCATGCGCACGCTCAGCGCCAACATCGCCGTGGAGATTCCCGAGGCGCCCCTGCACGGCACCCTCTACCGGGTGCTGTTCCTGGCGGCCTTTCTGCTGTTCCTGTTCACCTTCGTCCTCAACACCGTCGCCGAGCTGGTCCGCCAGCGCCTGCGCCGCCGCTATGAGTCCATCTGATGACGCGTCTGGCTGAACACCTCCGTCGGGGCAGCGGCTTCGTCTGGTTCTCCGGGGCCACCTTGGCCTTCTCCCTGGCCATGATCATCAGTCTGGTGGGCTACATCGCCGCCCGCGGCCTGGGCTTCTTCTGGCCCAGTCCCCTGCTGCAGGTGCAGACCGCTGAGGGGGTGGTGCTGGGCGAGATCACGGACCGCGAGGCCGCCCGGGGGGAGGAACCCGCCAAGGTCCAGTTCCGGGTGGGCAACCGCGACATCTACGGCCAGGACTTCCGCTGGGTCCCCGCCAGCGGCATGGGCGCACCAACTCAGCCCCGGGAAGCGGTGCTGCTGGAGCGCTCGGAATATGGTCCCTTCATGGGCCGCATCGCCTCCATCAGCCACCTGGGTGCGGTGGTCGCCGAAGGGGACCGGGCCCTGGCCGAAGCCCAGGCGCGCCTGCCGGAGAGTCGGCGCCTCCTGGACCAGCTCCACAGCATCGAAGTCGGCAAGGTGGGCGAGCTCAACCGCCGGATTGAGAAGCTCCGGGTGACCCGGAAGGGCCTGGAGCTGCGCGGAGAGGTGGGCCGGCTGGCCGCGCTCGACTCGGAAGTCGCAGGCCTGCAGAGCACCTACGATTCCCTTCAGACCTCCCTTGACCAGACCCGGGCTGACACCAAAGCCTGGGTGCTGGGCCTGGAAACGGCCGATGGCCAGAAGAAGGAGTGGCCCTTGGCCTCGGTGGTCCGCATCGTGCCCGCCAACGACCTCAGCACCCCCGGACGGCTGGGGATCTACCTGGCCCGGCTGTGGGAGTTCGTCGCGGGCGACCCCCGGGAATCCAACACCGAGGGCGGCATCTTCCCGGCCATCTTCGGCACCGTGATGATGGTGCTGGTCATGTCCGTCATGGTCGTCCCCCTCGGCGTTGTCACGGCCCTCTACCTGCGGGAATACGCCCGCCAGGGCTGGCTGGTCCGGGCCGTGCGCGTGGCCGTGAACAACCTGGCAGGGGTGCCCTCCATCGTCTTTGGCGTGTTCGGCCTTGGTTTCTTCGTCTACAGCCTCGGCGGCAGCATCGACCGGATGTTCTTCGCGGAGAGCCTGCCGACGCCGACCTACGGTACCGGCGGCATCCTCTGGGCCTCACTGACCCTGGCCCTGCTCACGGTCCCGGTGGTGGTCGTGGCCACGGAAGAGGCTCTGGGTTCGGTGGCCCGCTCCCAGCGGGAGGCCAGCCTGGCCATGGGAGCCACCAAGTGGCAGACCCTGTGGAATGTGGTCCTCCCCGCCGCCACGCCGGGCATCCTCACCGGCTTGATCCTGGCCATTGCGCGGGGTGCTGGCGAAGTGGCCCCGCTCATGCTCACGGGCGTGGTGAAGCTGGCCCCCTCCATGCCCCTGGATGGCACCTTCCCCTTCTTCCACCTGGACCGCAAGTTCATGCACCTCGGCTTCCACATCTACGATGTCGGCTTCCAGAGCCCCAACTCCGAGGCGGCGAAGCCCATGGTCTTCATGGCAAGCCTCCTGCTCCTGGCCGTGGTTGTGATCCTGAACATCTTCGCGCTGAACCTCCGCCGAAAACTGCGGGCCCGCCTGGGAGGGAGTACCTTCTAATGCCATCCACTGGAGTCATTGACATGGAAATCGAAGATCCGCGCCCCGTGCCCGAACCGGTGCAGGCGCCCGCAGCCTACGTACCCCTCGCCGTCCGCCCAAGTCCTCCCGGCAAGGCGGACCTGCCGCTCACGGACCCCTCCGTGCTTTCCGCACCCACCATGCTCGAGGTGGAACGGCTCAACCTGTACTACGGCCAGAAGCAGGCCCTCGTGGACATCAACCTCAAGGTGGCCAAGAACTCGGTCATGGCTTTCATCGGCCCCTCGGGCTGCGGCAAGAGCACCCTGCTCCGCTGCCTGAACCGCATGAACGACCTCATCGACGACGTGCGGGTGGAGGGCCGGGTGCTGCTTGGCGGGACCGATCTCTACGCCCCCGGCACCGATGTCATCGCTCTCCGGAAGCGGGCGGGCATGGTCTTCCAGAAGTCGAATCCCTTCCCCAAGTCCATCTTCGAGAACGTCGCCTATGGGCTGCGCATCCAGGGTGAGAAGGATCCCCACGTGCTGGGCGATGCCGTGGAGCGCAGCCTCAAGGGCGCGGGCTTGTGGGACGAAGTGAAGGACCGGCTCAAGGACTCGGCCCAGGGACTGTCCGGCGGCCAGCAGCAGCGCCTGTGCATCGCCCGAGCCCTGGCCGTGCGACCCGAGGTCATCCTCATGGACGAGCCCTGCTCGGCCCTCGATCCCATCGCCACGGCCCGGATCGAGGAGCTGATCCTGGAGCTGAAGCAGGAGTTCACCATCGTCATCGTCACCCACAACATGCAGCAGGCGGCCCGGGTGAGCGATCACACAGCCTTCTTCTGGATGGGTAAGCTCATCGAGACTGGTTTCACCGAGAAGCTCTTCACCACGCCAGAGCAGCGGATGACCGAGGACTACCTCACGGGAAGGTTTGGCTGATGCGACATTTCGACCAGGAATTGAAAGAGCTTCGGGATGGCATCCTCACGATGGCCGGCCTCGCCGAGGAGATGATCGACCTGACCAACCAGGCCATGGCCGAGCGGTCTGCGGCCAAGGTCGAGCAGGTCCAGGCCATGGACCGCACCATGGATGAGTGGGAGCTGCGCCTGGACCGCCTGTGCGTGGATCTGCTGGCCCTCCGCTCCCCGGCGGCCCGGGACCTCCGCCTCATCGCCTCCAGCCTCAAGATCGTCCCGGAGCTGGAGCGCATCGGCGACCACTGCTGCAACATCGCCCGCCGGGCCACCTACGTCCACCCGCCGATCCTGCCGGCCGGCCTGCTGGAGCGCCTCTCCCAGGAGACCCGAGCCATGGTCCGGTGGGCCGTGGATTCCTTCATCGGCAGTGACGCGGGCCTGGCGCGCTCCGTCATCCAGGCCGACGACTCGGTGGACGAGCTGTACGGCACCATCTACCGGAAGCTGCTGCAGCTGATGCTGGCCGATCCGCTGTGCATCGAGCGGGCCAGCCACCTGATCCTGGTCATCAAGAACTGGGAGCGCATCGCCGACGAGGCCACCAACATCGCTGAGGAGGTGCTCTTCATCCTGGAGGGACGCAACGCCAAGCACACCTACCTCCAGGGTCCCCCCGCTCCGGTAGACTCGGAATAGAAGGTTCCCATGCCCCGCATCCTCCTGCTGGAAGACGACACGGAAATCCGCCTCGGGCTGGAGCAGCATCTCCGGCGGGAGGGCTTCAGTCCCCTCCCCGTGGGCACGGGACGGGACGCCCTGCTGGCCCTGAATGCCTCCGGCCCCAGGCTGGACGCAGCCCTGCTGGACCTCAGCCTGCCCGACATGGATGGCCTCGACGTGCTGCGCGCCATCCGCAGCCATCCGACCTACAAGGCCCTGCCGGTGCTGCTGGTGACGGCCCGCAGCGAAGAGATCGACCGCATCCTGGGCCTGGAGCTCGGCGCCGATGACTACATCTCCAAGCCCTTCTCCACCCGGGAGCTGGCGGCCCGGCTGCGGGCCATCCTGCGCCGCGCCGCGCCCGCGGAAGAGGGGGAACGGCAGGCCACCCTCAGCTACGGCCCCATCACCGTGGACCTGGACATGCACGTGGCCCGGGTCGATGGCGCGCTGGTGGAGCTCACCCGCCGGGAATTCGAGCTGCTGGCCTATTTCCTGGTCAATCCCAAGCGGGTGCTGACCCGGGAGAAGCTGCTCCAGCAGGTCTGGGGCCTGGAATACCTCGGCGAGAGCCGCACCATCGACGCCCACGTCCGGCGGGTCCGAGCCAAGCTCGGCGAGGCCGCCGCCGTCCACATCGAGACCGTCGTCGGCGTCGGCTACCGCCTGGGCGGGCCGACCGAGTAGGAAAGACATTCACCACGAAGGAAGAACAGGTTCCATCTCATCTTTGTGCCCTTTGTGTTCTTTGTGGTTACCCAATCCTTTTTGCTATCCCTGCGGCCTGCTGCCACAAAGCTGTGGTGCCTCCAGGCAGCGGCTTCATCGGCTGTTTAGGCAATCCTGCGGAAAGAGAAAGAAGGATTAACCACAAAGAACACAAAGGCCACAAAGAAGAGATTCAAAAAGGGAGCTTCCTTCGTGGTCTTCCTGTCTTCGTGGTTACAGCAGCTCTCTCTCCGTCCTCGTGGTTAAGACGTTGGAACCTCGCCGCCCGGGGGCAGCATGACGCGGAATGTGGCGCCTTCTCCGGGGCGGCTCTCCACAGTGACTTCGCCGCCCATGAGGCGGCACAGGTGCTTCACGATGGCGAGCCCCAGCCCCGTGCCGGGCTTGGCCTTGGCGGCCTGGGCCCGATAGAAGCGCTCGAAGATCCGGCCCTGTTCCGCCTCGGGGATCCCCGGGCCCTGATCCCGCACTTCCCAGGTCTGCCCCTGGTCCGTCAGGGTCGCGGTGACCAGCACCCGGCCTCCGGACGGGGTGAACTTCACCGCGTTGGAAACCAAGTTCTCCAGGACCTGATTCAGGCGGAGGGGATCCGCCAGAATCCGGATACCAGCCGGAGCCGTGAGGCTGCCAGCCAGCTCCACTCCTGCCCCACCATGCTGCAGCCGCAGCTCCTGCAGGGTCATCTCGAAGAAGGCGGCCGGGTCCAGGCTCACGGGCGCCAGGTGCAGGGCGCCGCTCTCGATGCGGCTGAGCTCCGAGAGGTCGCCGAGCAGCAGGGCCAGCCGGTCCACCGAGCGCAGGATGGACTCGGCGTTGCCCCGGGCCACGTCAGGCAGGTCCTCCTCCTGGAGGTTCTCGGCGGCTATGCGGATGGCGGTGACGGGGGTCTTCAGCTCGTGGCTCACGTTGGAGATGAACTTCTGGCGGGTGGTCTCCAGGGCCTCCTGGCTGGTGATGTCGTCCAGGGTGAGCAGCACCCCGCTCACGGGCCCCAGCGGCGCGAAGGGGATGGCGCGTACCCGGAGAGATCGAGCTGCTCGAGTGAGCCGCCACTCGGCGCTGGTCCCCTGGTAGGCCCGCTTCACCGCCGCGCGCCCGTCCAAATCCTGGAACACGTCGGTCACGGGCATTCCCTTGGTGAGCGGGGCACTCAGGCCCAGGTGCCGCTGGGCCGCAGGATTGAACTGCTCCAGATTCCCATCTGCGCCGAGCAGCAGGACCCCTTCTTCCAGCCTGGCCATGATGCCCGGCAGCAGGCGGTCCTCGCGGGCTGCGCGTTCGCGCAGTTCAACGTTCTCACGCTCCAGGGCGGACCAGGCTCTGGGCAGGTCTTCGATGGCCCGGGGCCTGCTGCCTGAAAGCAACTGTTCGAGAGGCGCGGCCACGGGCCGCACCTGCCAACGCGCCATGAGGACCATCACCATGGCCAGCGTCGCCAGCAGTCCCAGAATCCAGAAGAAGGAGGCTCCCTTGTGGATGCTCGTGCCCAAGCCGACGCCCAGGAACAGGATGGAGGCCAGACAGATCAGGGCTCGGCCCAGGAAAACAGGTGTCCCTGACTTGACGTTTCGCTCCAGGTGATGCGGCTCCATGCCTCCAGACCATACACCGTTGGGGCCTGGGAGCCCAGCGCCAGACTTCGATTTTACGCTGCAGTTACGCCCGTGGACCCTGTAGAGTTGGATGTCGACGCAGGAGATCCGATGTCCTTGAACGCCCTGATGAGCTGGCTGAAACCGCGTGAGATGGTCTTTTTCGACCTCTTGGAGACAGCCGTAGCCAATGCCTACCAAGCCGCCCAGCTCTTCGACCGGGAAATCCGCAGCAATGATCCATCCCGCTTTGCCGAGCTCCGGCGCCAGATGAAGGACCTCGAGCACGCCGGCGACGACCTCACCCACCAGATCATCGAACGCCTGAACCACACCTTCGTCACCCCCCTCGACCGGGAGGACATCCTCCACCTGGCCTTCGCCATCGATGACGTGGTGGACCGCATCCACTCCATCTGTGAGCGGCTCATTCTCTACCGGATCAGCCACGTGATGCCGGCGCTCACCGAGATCAGCTCGATCATTGTCGAGGGTGTGGGGGAGCTGATCCACCTGACCAAGTCCCTCCGGGACATGTCAAACCAGAAGGAAATCCGGGACCGCATCCGGCGGGTGCATGCCCTGGAGACCAAGGCCGACGCGATTTATCACGCGGCCCTGGCCCAGATCTTCGAGAACCCCAAGGATCCCATCGAGCTGATCAAGTGGAAGGAGCTGCTGGAGCAGGCCGAGCACGCCACGGACAAGGTGGAACTGGTGGCCAAGGTGATCGGCTCCACCGTCATGAAGAACGCCTGAGCCCGACATGTTTGAAGCATTTCTTATCCCGTCCCTGGCGCTGCTCATCCTACTTTCCTGGGGCATCGACTACATCAATGGATTCCACGACACGGCCAACTCAATCGCCACGGTGGTGAGCACGGGCGTCCTCCCTGCAAAATACGCTCTGGTCATGTCCGCCGTGCTGAACTTCGCGGGCGCGCTGGCCGGAACCTCGGTCGCAACGACCATCGCCAAGGGGATCGCCGACAGCCAGTATGTGGTCCCGGCTGTCATCGCTGCCGCCCTGATGGCCGCTATCACCTGGGACCTCCTCACCTGGTGGTTCGGCATTCCCTCCAGCACCAGCCACACCCTCCTGGGGGGGCTGGCAGGAGCCGTCATTGCCCACGCCGGCTTTGGGGCCCTCCACACCAAGAAGCTCGAGGAGATCGCCCTCTTCATCATCCTCTCTCCCCTTATGGGGTTTCTGGTCGGCATGCTGCTCATCCTGCTGATCCTCTGGGTCGTGCGCCATTTCTCGGGACACCGGGTCAACTGGGTGTTCCGCAAGGCGCAGCTGGTCAGCGCGGCGGCCATGTCCTTCACGCACGGCCAGAACGACGCGCAGAAGGCCATGGGCATCATCTGTCTGGCGCTGATCGCCTACAAGTTTCACCTCCCCCTGGACGCCAAGCTGAAGGTGGTCGTCCCACTCTGGGTGAAGATCGGCAGCGCCAGTTTCATGGCGCTAGGCACCGCGTCGGGTGGCTGGAAGATCATCAAGACCATGGGCTCACGCATCGTGAAGCTGCGCCCCATCCATGGCTTCGCCGCCGAGACGGCGGCCGCCGCGGTGCTGTTCACCACGGCCCATTTCGGCATTCCCGTCAGTACCACCCACAGCATCACCGGCGCCATCATGGGCGTGGGAACGACCATGAACGCCAGCGCCGTGCGCTGGGGCGTGGCCGGTAATATCATCGTGGCCTGGGTGCTGACCATCCCCATCAGCGCGCTGCTGGCGGCGGGCTTCCTGAAGCTGGTCACACCCTTCTTCTGAGGCTTGTTGCTGAGAAGTGACGGAGCCGACTCAAGGCCGTCACACACCGCCGTGATGATCAGGGCCCCCCCGTCGCAGATGCCCGTCACTGCTACGTCTCAGCTTGTTTGCGTAGAGTTGCCGCCCGCGCCATGCCGCCGTCATCCGCACCTCCAATCCTGATCGTGAGACTCAGGGAGGAACGCCATGACGATCGAACCCCTCACCCCCCATCCCGAGGGCGCCCGCTACACCGTCCGGTCGCTGACCAGCGCGGACTTCACCCACCTCCGCCGCCTGGAAGCGGAGATCTGGTCCGGTGACAGCACCGGGGAGCTCTGCCCCCACTACCTCCGGCTCTGCACGGAGCTCTACCGGGACTGGTGCTTCCTGGCCCTCGACGGGGACCGGCCCGCGGGCTACGTGCTCAACTTCGTGCAGGGCAAGACGGTCTACTGCGCCACCCTGGCCGTGCACCCCGAATACCAGAAGGGCCGGGTGAACTACCTGCTCATCCGCGCCATGGTCTCCAAGCTGCTCAACGCGGATGTCGAGGAGTGCCGGTTCCTGGTGGAGCCCGGCAACAACGACGCCCGCAGCGTCCACAACGCCCTGGGCGCCCGCGTGATCGAGGAAGTCCAGGACTTCTACGCCCCCGGCGACACCCGGCTCTGGTCCGCCATCACCAAGGACGACCTGGAGCGGGTCCGGGCCCGCTACACCCGCCTCAAGCTGGTCTCCTGATGTCCTGGGCCGGGGTCCTCTGGCCCACCGCCGCCCTGCTGCCGCGCCTGGCGGCGGGGGCCGAGACCCAGCCGGACCTGCACCGCTGGGCCCAGCGGCTGCTGCCGGCCCTGGGGGTGGACCTCACCATTCAGGGACGCCTGCGGACCGATGTCCCCCTCTGGGTAGCCAACCACCTCAGCTGGGTGGATCCGGTGGTGTTCATGAGCCTCCGGCCCATGGGCACCATCGCCAAGCAGGAGGTGACGAGCTACCCGATCCTGGGCCGCTGGGCCCGGAAGTCGGGCATCCAGTTCGTGGACCGCACGGAGGCCACCAGCCGGGCCGCGGCCCTGGTGGCCTTCTGCTCGGCCCTTCGAGCCGGGCGGGACATGCTGCTGTTTCCCGAAGGCACCACCACCCGGGGTGGCCGCCTGGCGCCGCTCTACGCCGGGGGGCTCCATGCGGCCTACGAGCTGGGCATCCCGGCTCAGCCCCTGCGCCTCGACAGCCCTGCCCCGCACTACCCCTGGACCGGCGACGAGACCCTCCTGCCGC
>JAAXXS010000025.1 GCA_013334395.1 Holophagaceae bacterium
CCCTGCTGCTCCAGGGCCGGCGCCTGGGCGTGGTCTACCTCGACAGCCGGAGACCCATCACCGAGCCCCCCGACCGCGAGACTTTCGAGGCCATCGTGGCCCTCTGCGCCATCGCCATCGAGCGCACGCGCCTCTCCGAGGAGAACCTGCGCAGCCACGTGCTCGCCACTGTCGGCCAGGTTGCCAGCTCCATCGTGCATGACTTCAAGAACGGCCTCTTCGTGCTGCGGGGCCACGCGGACCTTCTTGAGCTCTCCACGGAGGACCCCAAGGTCCGGCACCACTCCAGCAAGATCCTCCAGTGCGTGGACCGGTTGACCCACCTCAGCCAGGATGTCCTCGACTTCGCCAAGGTCCGGGAGCCCCGGCGGGAGACCGTGGATCTCCGGTCCTTCCTCGATGCCATCCTTGAGCCCATGGTCCCCCGGGCGGCGGAGATGGGCGTCAACCTCCACGCCGAGGGCCCCTCCTGCCTCGTGAAGCTGGATCCCGGCCGCTTCACCCGAGTCATGGAGAACCTCCTGGCCAACGCCCTCGACGCCACCCAGGAGCTCAGCGGCGAGATCCTCGTCGCCTGGCACACCGTCAACGGGGGCATCCAGATCCACGTCAAGGATCAGGGCCGGGGCATGCCGCGCCGGATGATCAAGCGGATCTTCGAGCCCTTCTTCACCTACGGCAAGAAGAAGGGCACGGGCCTGGGCATGGCCACCGTGAAGAAGATCGTGGATGAGCACGGCGGCAGCCTGGAGTTCCTGAGCGAGGAGGGCCTTGGCACCGAGGTCATCGTCACGCTGCCGGACCACCCCATCACCGGCGTCAGCAAGACCCTCGAGGCGAGCACCGGCAAGAACCCCGTCGTGCGCCCGGACGCGCCATGACCGCCTTCCGGATCGGCCAGGGCTTCGACGTCCACCGGTTTGCGGCGCCCGAGGAGGGCCGCCCGCTGATGCTCATGGGCTGCGCCGTCCCCCATGACCGCGGCCTCGCCGGACACAGCGACGCGGACGTGATGCTCCACGCCCTAATGGATGCCCTGCTGGGCGCCGCTGGGCTCGGCGACATCGGCCTGCACTTCCCGGACACGGAACCGGCCTACAAGGGCGCCGACTCCGCCCACCTGCTGGAGCAGGTCATGGGGGACCTGGCCGAGCGGGGGTGGCGCGTCGTGAACGCCGATGTCTGCCTGATCGGCGAGCGTCCCAAGATCGGCCCCCACCGCCAGCAGATGCGCGACCGCGGGGCAAGCCTCCTCGGCATCTCCGCTGACCTGCTCAACGTGAAGGCCACGACCACGGAGCGGCTCGGATTCACGGGACGCGGCGAAGGCCTGGCCGCCCAGGCCGTGGTGCTCCTCCAGCGCAGCTGACCGCACAGCCGATGAGACCGGGCGGGCCTTCCTCGCATATGATGGGTGTTCCCGGAGGCTTCATGAAGTTCCACCCCGCTGTTCCCGCCCTGGTGCTGCTGGCTGCCGCATCCTTCACTGGCTGTAAGAAGGTGCCGCTCACGCCCAGCTCCCCGATTCCCGCGGGTAGCGTGGTCTTCCGCTTCACCCGGGCCGTGCGGGGTCCCCTGGAGCTCACGGTGGATGGCGCCCGCATCCCCGTCCAGCAGTCTTCCAAGGAAGGCCGCAGCCTCCAGATCAGCGGCCTCCCCACCGGCAAGCACCGCTTCTTCCTCACCAGCCAGGCCGAGACCTTCAGCCCCGACTCCGGGGAGCTGGATCTCCCCGCTGACCGTGGGCTCTACCTGGTCACGCTCACGCAGAAGTTCGATGCCGTGCTCTACGGCAAGCCGGATCAGCTGCCTCCCGCCGAGGGGCTGCCGGGCGTCGCCGCCGCGCTCATCAAGTAGCCACCGTGGCGCGCCTGGCCCGGACGCACCAGGGCGACCGCATCCTCCGCGGCGGCGAGACCCTCCTGGCCAGCTGCCTGGACGCAGGCATTCCCGTGGCCTCGGCCTGTGACGGAAGGTGCGCCTGCGGCCGCTGCCTCGTCACGGTGCTCCAGGGCGCCGAGCACCTGGACCCCCGCACCCCCCGCGAGACAGCCCTCCTGGACAAGCTGGAGGCCGGGCAGGACCAGCGCCTCGCCTGCCAGTGCCCGCTGCCTGCCGAAGCCAGCGCGCTGGTCATCACGGCGGGCTACTGGTGAGGCGGTCCGGCTGGGTCGCCCTGGGCCTCGTCCCCCTTGTAGGCCTGGGGGCCTTCTGCGCCTGGAAGACCCGGGCCGTGGCCCGGGAGCTCATCGACCCGCCCTTCTACCGAGCGCAGCCCCTGGCGCGGGTGGAGGGCACCTACCGGGAGCTGGCCCTGGGCCAGGATGGCGACCCCGGCGGCACCTGGACCAGCGCGGAGGTCGAGGGCCTGCAGCTCTGGCGCTTCACCCGGCCCACGCCTTCACCGGGTCTGGTGCTGCTGCTGCACGGCTTCGGGGATGACCGCTGGGGCACCAGCCCCGCCCTGAAGTGGTTCCCGGGACTGGATGCCGCCATCTTCACCTACCGCCGCCGGGACGACGCCATGCGCCGGGGTGGCCCGGTGCCACCCGTGACCTTCGGCGCGCTGGAAGCCAAGGAAGTGGTCCGCATGGTCCACCACCTGGAGGCCACGGGGCTGCCCCGCCGGAGGATCCTCCTGCTGGGCCGCAGCCTGGGCGCCTCCGTGGGCCTGCTGGCCCTGGCCGACCTCGAGCGCGAGGGCCGGGGTCCCCTGGCCGGCCTCATCTGGGAGGGCGCCCCGGCCAGCTCGCGCAGCTTCGCGGAGCGCCTGGTGCGGGGACCCGAGGATCGGCTCTGGCATGTTCTCGCCCCGCCCATCGGGGCCACCGCAGCCCGCCTGGCCGGTCGCTGGGGCGGCTATACGCCCGAAGCCACAGATCTTGTTCAGGCCCTGGCGGGGCTGCGCCTGGAGACCCCCAGCCTCTGCTTCCTGGCCACCCAGGACCGCCTGGCCCCGCCCCCGGTCCAGCGGCAGCTGGCGGCCCAGTTCCAGCACAGCCGCGTGGTCGAAGTGAACACCTGGCACCTCCACTGCGCCGAAGTGCTGGGTCCGGGCTACACCGATGCCATCCGCAGCTCGGTACAGGCCTGGTTCCCGGCCGGCAAGGACAAGGGCCCCGAAGGGCCCTGAGTCCGGTTCATTTGGATTCGCCTCAGTCGTCTTCGTTGGCAGAGACCGTGGCCCGCAGCAGCTTGGGGGCGATGCGCTGGACGATGGGCTCGAAGACTTTGTTCACCAGCTCCTCATCGTAGGAGACCTCGACGCCGGTTCCCGCCACCTTCACGCTGGTGTCATCGACCTTGTCCTCGTCCTTCCAGGCGCCCAGGATCTCGCCGGTCTCCACCTCGATGAGGCGGATGTCCAGGCGGCCCGTGAAGGAGGCCTTCTTGATGTTCACGCTGCCTGCCACGGCCCCGGCCATGCCGCTGCCGGTCACCTTGCCCACCAGGGCGCCCACGCCCCAGCCCGAGCTGAAGCCGGCTTCCTTGTAGGCGAAGCGCGTGACCTTGCCGGTCATCACATACTTCACGCCCAGCAGCTTGCCGATCTTCTGCACCGTGGCGGTGTCCACCTCGCCGCTCTGCTGGAAGTTCAGCTCCGCGCGGATGTCCTGGAGGCGCTCCCGCTCGATGACGCGGATCTTGTTCTTGCCCTTCTCCACGATCTCGGTGGTGAAGAGGTCCCGCAGCTGGTTGGAGATGGTCCCCATCTGGTTGCCCCAGCCGCCGTGGCGCCAGCCATGCCAGGCATCCGGTGCGGCCTTGAAGTCCAGGATGGCGATGCGAGGAAGCTTCGCCTTGTCTTCCTTGGAGAGCTTCTTCTGCGCCAAGGCGGGAACGGTGATCGCGAAGACCGCGAGCAGCGACAGGAGTATTGTGCGGATGCGCATGGGGACTCCCAAGTTGGAGACAGGTGCGGAGGGCTCTCGGCTAGTCGTCGAGGAGCTTGCTGCTAGTCGTCGATGAGCTTGCTGCGCAATTCCTTGCCCAGCTTGAAATACACCACTCGCTTGGGGGGGACCTGGATGCTCTCCCCACTGCGGGGGTTGCGCCCCTGGCGGGCGCGGCGGTCGCGGAGGCGGAAGCTTCCGAAGCCGCGCAGCTCAACACCCTCGCCGGTCCGGAGAGATTCGATGATGCTCTCCAGGAAGGTGTTCACCAGGAGGTCAGCGTCCTTCTTGCCGAGCTCAAGCCGCTCCATCAGGTGACGGGAGAGGTCGGCTTTGGTGAGGGTCTCCATTGATTCCATGGGAACTCCGTAAGGGTTAAGCACTATGGATGCGCAAGGGCAGTCCTCAATAAATCCCCCATCCGAGCCCTTTGGTCAAGGGGGACATCTCCATCTATTTGAAAAAAAGAGTGTACCCCCCTCCCGTGGAAGGGGGGAGCCCTTCAATCCATCAGCCACTCCAGCAGGAAGCGGGGACCCTCGCCGCTACCCCCGTGGGTCCGGTAGTCCCGCTCCTTGCCGGACCAGGACCCGGACAGGTCCACATGGACCCAGGAGGCCTGGCCGACGAACTCCCGCAGGAACAGACCGGCCGTGATGGTGCCCCCCCACCGGATGCCCGTGATGTTCTTCAGATCCGCCAGGGGGCTCTTCAGCAGGTCCGAGTATTCCTCGACCAAGGGCAGCTGCCAGAGGTACTCGCCCACGGCGCCGCCCGAATCCACGAGGCGGTCCACCAGCTTCTGGTCCGTGCCCATGACTGCGGACACGCCGTCACCCATGGCGACCAGCGCTGCGCCGGTGAGGGTGGCCAGATCCACGATGTGGTCGGCGCCGAGCTCGCTGGCCAGGTGGAGCAGATCCGCCAGGACCAAGCGGCCCTCAGCGTCCGTGTTGAGCACCTCGACGGTCTTGCCGCTGCGAGTGCGCAGGACATCGCCGGGCTTGTAGCTGGAGCCCGAGGGCATGTTCTCCACCAGACCCAGGAGGCCCGTGACCTGGACCGGAACTTCCAGCTGGGCGCAGGCGACCAGCGTGGCCAATACGATGGCCGCGCCCGTCATGTCGTCCTTCATGGTCTCCATGCCGGAACCGTCCTTGAGGGACAGGCCGCCGGAGTCGAAGCAGACGCCCTTGCCGACGAGCACCACGTGCTTCTTGGGCTTCTCCTTGGGCTTGTACTCGAGCTTGACCACCCGGGGCGGCCGGACGCTGCCCTGCCCCACGGCGAGCACCGCGCGGAAGCCGCCCTTCTCCAGGGCCGGCACGTCGAGGATCTCGCAGTGGATCTTGTGCTGCTTGGCGAGCTTGGCCGCCGTTTCCGCGAAAACCTCCGGATAGAGATCGCCTGCGGGGGTGTTGGCCAGGTCCCGAACCCGGTGGCAGGCGGCCACGCCGGCCTCGACCACGGGCAGCTTGCGGCGCGCCTTGCGGGTGTCATCGCCGTTCGTAAAGACCTCGACCGAGGCGAACTGCTTGGCCTCCGGCTTGCCGCCCTTGAAGGCCACGAAATCGTAGTTAGCGAGCAGGGCCCCTTCCGTCACCGCGATCTGCACGGCGTCGTGGTCGAGCGTTGAGGTGGACGGCGATAGCACGCCGATCTTCTTCCACTTCTTCTTCAGGCAGAACCGCCCCGCGGCGCCCACGGCCTTGCGGATCTTGTTGAGGGTGACCTTCTCTTCGTCGCCGAGGCCCACCAGCACCATCCAGCGGCTCTCCTTCACACCATTGGGATGATGGAGCGGCACAACTTCAAGATAGTCAGCCTTGAAATCCTCTTCATCCATCACCTGCCGGGCGACTTTGCTGATGGCAAGCGGCAGACGGTGGCGTTCACGACCCGAAAAGACCGGAACGATCAGAGCATCTCCAGCGAAATCCTTACCGGTCTGAGAACTGATATCCACTGAAGGCATAGGGTTTCCTCCTCGTCATCGAGCCTAGGAGCAGGATGAAAAAAAGGAAAGCCCATTTTTTGATCGTTAGCGATCGCAAGATCTCAGTTGGTTAGGGACATCTTTTCCTTACTTAGTTGTCAAATCAGTTGATTAGGCAAATTCTATTTGTTGTTTACAACAAATAGAATTTGCCTGGCCAGGGCCTGGAGTCAGGGAGGACGTTCCCGCTCAGGCCGCGCTGGCCCGCTTCAGCAGCTCTTCGAACCGCTCGAACAGGTGCGCGCGGGGCCCCTTGGGCTGGCGCTTGAGGACCATGCCAGCCTGATCCGGCGTGCGTCCCCCCTTGGTCTGGTTGCAGGAGAGGCAGCAGCCCACCAGGTTCTGCCAGGTGGTGGAGCCGCCCTGACAGACCGGGATGACGTGGTCGACGGTGGTGGCCTTCTTGGCGCAACCCTCGTATTGGCAGATGTAATGATCACGGCGCAGGACCCGGCGCTCCAGCCGGCCCAGAAGCAGCTTGGAGTCGCTGCAGGCCTGGACATGGGGGAAGATGATCAGCTCGAGGCGGACCTCCAGGTTGCCATGCCGCTCGAAGGTGGCTGGATTCAACACATGAGCCCGGCCTGCCACGACGGCGCAGAGCGCCCGGCGCCGGCTGACCTCCTGCATGGGGACATAGTTCCGGTCCACGGCAATGACTTCCCCGGCCCCGTGTCGCTCCTTCCCTTTCAGCATCGCACCCTCGCGGTTGCCCGAATCCTAAGGCAAATGCGGGAATTGTGAAGTGAATTATTCGGTTTCATCCGGGAGCGCGGCCGGGGTTCCGGTCTCGAGGTATGGCAAGGCCTCCACGTCTTTGAGCTTGCGCGTCATGACGTTCGACCGGGTGGTGACCTCGCCGACCTTGTTGGCCGCCTCCTGCAGCTTCTTCTCCACGGCCTTGAGGCTGTCCGTGAAGCGGCCGAACTCGGTCTTCACCTCCCCGAGGACCTTCCAGACATCGGCGCTCTGTTTGGTGATGGCCAGGGTCTTGAAGCCCACCTGGAGGGCGTTCAGGAGGGCGGAGAGGGTCGTGGGGCCCACCACCGTGACCCGGTAGTCGCGCTGGAGCCGCTCGAACAGCCCCCGGCACCGCAGCACTTCCGCATAGAGCCCCTCCGAGGGGAGGAACAGCAGCGCGAAGTCCGTGGTGAGGGGCGGACGGAGATACTTCTCGCAGATGCCCTTGGCCTCGGCGACCACCCGGGCCTCCAGGGCCTTGGAGGCCGCCTGGACCCCCGGCAGGTCCGCCAGCTCCTGGGCATCCATGAGCCGCTGGTAGTCCTCCAGGGGGAACTTGGCGTCGATGGGCAGCCAGACGGGCTGGTCCTCGGAGGGACCGGGCATACGGACGGCGAAGTCCACGGCCTCGCGGCTGTCGGGGTTCACCCGCACCTGGGCCTCGAACTGCTGGGGCGCCAGGAACTGGGCCAGCAGGCCTCCCAGCTGGGCCTCGCCCAGCATGCCGAGGGTCTTGAAGTTGCCCATCACCCGCTTGAGGCCGCCCACGTCCTGAGCCAGGGTCTGCATCTCGCCCAGACCCTTGTGCACGGCCTCCAGCCGGTCGCTGACCTGCTTGAAGCTCTCGCCCAGGCGCTTCTCCAGAGTGTCATGCAGCTTCTCGTCCACGGTCTGCCGCATCTGCTCCAGCTTGGCGTCGTTGCCCTTCTGCAGGGCCTCGAGCTGCGCGCGCACCGACTCCTGGACCTCCAGCAGGCTCCGGCGCTGTTCCTCCCGGCCCAGAGTCAGGGCCGCCTGGAGATCCTTGGCCAGCTCCCGGAAGCGGTCGGCGAGGCCCTCGGCCAGGGCCTGCTGGTGCTCGGCCTTGGAGGTCGCCAGGTTCTGGCCCAGGCCCGTCAGCTGGTCCCGCAGGGGGCCAAGCTGGGTGACCAGGTCGGCCTGGCTATCCCGCCGGGACCGGCCGATCTCGTCCGTCAGCTGGCGCTGGAGGGCCTCCAGGCCAGGGTCGCGGCGGGGCCGCAGGGCTGCCCAGACGGCGAGGGCCGCCGTGAGGAGGGTCAGAAGCGTGAGGATCAGCTGCAGGTTCATGGGTTGATTATCGCCGGTCCGACTGGTCAGGCAGTGTCCATTCCGCGCGGCGGCCCTCGCCGTCCGCCGCCAGGGTCAGGTCCGCCACCCAGGCCGAGGGCCAGGGGCCGCTGGTGCCTGCCCACTCCACCACCAGCCGGTCTTCGGGGCCCAGGGTCTCCTCCAGGCCCAGGGTCCAGGCCCCTTCCGGCCCGGGCCGGTAGAGGTCCAGGTGGAACAGGCTCCCCACAGGCAGCTCGTAGCGGTGCAGCACGGCGTAGGTGGGCGAGGCCACGGCGTCGGGATCGCCGCCCAGGCCCCGGAGGAAGCCGCGGGTCCAGGTGGTCTTGCCGGCCCCCAGCTCGCCCCGCAGCAGCCAGGTCCCGCCGGGGGGCGTGAGCCGGGCCAGTTCCTCGCCCAGGGCCTCGGTATCACCCTCGTCGGCCAGGAACCGCTCAGCCACGCAGCAGCTCCGGCAGCAGGTCCGCAAGGTCGTGGGGCAGCAGGCCCGGGCCCGGCAGGCGGTCCGCGGCGGCGCCGTGGAACCAGACCGCCGTGGCCACCGCCTCGCGCATGGGCAGCCCCTGGGCGCGGAACCCGGCCACCATGCCCGCCAGCAGGTCCCCGCTGCCACCGGTGGCCAGCCCGGGGTGACCGGTCGGATTGATCCAGAGATCCGGGCTAGTGCCGCCGGCGATGACGCTCTGCGCGCCCTTCAGCAGCAGCACCCCGGGCTTGCCGGCGGCCACGTCCCGGGCCTGGGCCAGGCGCTCGTCCATGAGGAGGGGCCGGGCCAGGCGGAAGAGCCGGGCGAACTCGCCGGGATGAGGGGTGATGGCGGTGCCAGGCCGGTCCATCCAGCGCGGGCCTTCGCCTTCCTTGAGGGCCGAGGCGTCCACCACCAGGGGGCCTTGCCAGTCCGGCATCTGGGCGATGCCTCCAGGCCCCACCAGCAGCACGTCGGCCTCGGTGGGCACCGTGCCGCGCCAGGGCTGCACCATGGCCTCGGGCACCTGGGCGGCGACCTCGGCCCGGACGTCCGGATCGGTCAGCACCGTCACCAGCCCGGCCCCGACCCGGAGGGCGCCCAGGGCCGCCAGCACGGCGGCTCCGCTCATGCCGAGGCTGCCGGCGCGGATGGCCACGTGGCCGAAGCTGCCCTTGTGGGAGTCCCAGGCGCGGGGCGCCAGGATAGGCCGTTCCAGCAGCTGCAGGTTGCCTCGGGGCGTCTGATCCAGGGGAATGGGAACCACGGTGATCTCGCCGCACCAGTTCCGGGCGGGCAGCAGGCCATGACAGACCTTGCGGGCGCCAAAACAGGCGGTCTTCAAGGCGCGCACGGCTTCGCCCGGCACCTCCGCGGAGCTGGGGTCGAGGCCCGAGGGCAGGTCCAGGGCCAGGACGGGCAGGCCGCTGGCGTTCAGCGCCTGCACCCAGGCTGCTGCGGGGCCTTCGAGGGGCCGCGTGGTGCCAAGCCCGAAGAGGCCGTCCACCACCCAGCCCAGCCAGGTGGCCATGGTCTGCGCAGGAGCATCGGTGGTCTGGACGGTGCCACCGAGACCCTGCCAAAGCTTGAGCTGATGGGCGCCGTCGCCCTGCCACTGCGCCTTGGCGAAGGGGGACCACACCGTGACCGACTGGCCTCGCAGCCGCGCCAGGCGGGCCAGCGCCAGGGCGTCGCCACCGTTGTTGCCGGGGCCCGCCAGCACCTGCAGCGGGACATCGGCAGGCAGCAAGGCCAGGGCGCCCAGGGCGGCGTGCTCCTGCAGGACCAGGGACGGCACGCCCCAGCCTTCGATGGCCCGGCGTTCCGCGGCCCGCATCTCGTCGGCGGTGAGGAGGGGAATCATGGCCCCAGTCTAATCCCGTTGGGCGAGATACGCCGCCAGGGCCCGGGGATAGAGCTCCATTTCCGCGCCATAGACCCGCTGCTGCAGGTCCTCCGGAGTGTCTCCCGGCAGCACCGGCACCCGCAGCTGGTCCAGGACCCGGCCATGGTCGTATTCGCCATCAACCAGGTGCACGGTGGCTCCGGACTCGGCCTCCCCCGCCGCCAGCACCGTACGATGGACGTGCATGCCGTACATCCCGGGGCCGCCGTAGCGTGGCAGCAGGCCCGGGTGGATGTTGAGGATGCGCCCGTTCCAGCGGGTCGGCACCGTGAGCTTCTTCAGCCAGCCGCAGAGGCATATGACTTCCGCGCCCGCGGCTTCGGCGGCCTGGTAGCAGGCCTCGGAAAAAGCCCCGTCCGAGTCGAAAGTCCCCGGCACCACCACGGCCATGGGCAGGCCCTCAGCCTCCAGCCGGGCGATGCCGCCCGCCTTGGCGGTGGAGGCCACCCCCAGGACAGGCAGGCCCGGCACCCGGCCCTCGCGACAGGCCCTGAGCAGGTTCAGGGCGTTGCCGCCGGTGCCGGAGATGAAGAAGGCGATTCGCCTCACTGCAGGGCCGTCAGGACCGCCACATCCGCGATGTCCTGGGGGCTGCACCCGCGGCTGAGGTCATTGGCCGGGCGGGCGAGGCCCTGGAGGAAGGGGCCAATGGCGGCGGCACCGCCCATGCGCTCGGCGATCTTGTAGCTGATGTTGCCGGCGTCGAGGTCCGGGAAGACCAGCACGTTCGCCCGGCCCGCCACGGCGGAACCCGGCGCCTTGCGGCTGCCCACGGAGGCCAGCAGCGCGGCATCGGCCTGGAGCTCGCCGTCCGCCGCCAGGTCCGGCGCCTTCTCCTTGAGGATGGCCAGGGCCGCCCGAACCTTGTCCACCCGGGGATGCTCGGCAGAGCCGCGCGTGGAGAAGCTCAGCAGGGCTACCCGGGGTTCCACGCCCATGACGCTGCGGGCGTTGCCCGCGGCGGCCAGGGCGATGTCCGCCAGCTGCTCCGGCGTGGGATCCGGCACCACCGCGCAGTCCGCGAAGATCACGGCGCCCTGCTCCCCGAAGGAGGCGTCCGGGTGGATCATCATGAAGAAGCTGGAGACGGTCTTGATGCCCTTGGCGGCGCCGATGGCCTGGAGGCAGGCGCGGACGGTCTCGGCCGTCGTGTTCAGGGCCCCGGCCACCATGCCGTCCCCGTGCCCGGTCTGGACCTGCATGGCCCCGAACCAGAGCGGGTTGCTAAGGGCTTCCAGGGCCTGGGCCTCGGTGATGCCCTTGGCCTTCCGGCGCTCGAAGTAGGCGCCGGCCAGCTCCGGCAGCAGCGGGCTGGTGGCGGGGTCCACGAGCTCGGCGCCCTTGAGGGACAGGCCCAGGGCCGCGCCCCGCTTGGCCATGTCCGAGGGGTCGCCCAGGATGGTGAGGTGACAGAGACCCTGGTCCAGCAGCATCTGCGCCGCCTGGAGCGTGCGGTCCTCGCGGCCCTCCGGCAGCACGATGTGGCGCTGCAGCACCTTGGCCCGCTCCCGGAAGCGCTCCATCCAGAGAGTGTGGTTGGCGTTGGTCATGGGAGCCTCCTGCGGCGAGAAGTGGGGGTGAGGGGTCGGGCATCGGCGAGGAAGGTCCGGGCGTCGAGACCCGTGCGCTCGCGGAAGGTGTCCGCAAGGCTGGGAACGCCGGAGCTGGCCTCGTCGAGGTACATCGCTTCGATGCGATGCATGGGGATGAATCGAGTACTCAGAGCGACCTGGTCCGCCTGCCCCGTGCGGACAAGGCTCAGCACCTCCTCCCAGGGGGTCAGGTCCAGGCCGCGCACGGCGATACCTGCGGCCTCGAGGCCGAGGATGCGGCCCCAGAGGCGCTCCCGGGGGGACTGCGCCACCACCACCACCAGGTCACCGGAACGGAAGGGCATGGGCAGGGGCATGGGGTGGGCTCCGGGTGGTTCGCTAAAGGGCCGGCCCCTCGACAATGAGGCGCCCTTCCGTGAAGCCTTCCATGGCCCAGCGCGGGCCTTCGAAGCCGTTGCCGCTGGCGCGGACGCCGCCGAAGGGCGCGGCGTCGAGCCGGAAGGTGGGAGGCAGGTTCAGCAGCACCCCGCCGGCCCGCAGCGTGGCCTCGGCAAGGCGGAGATGGCGCTGATCCCTGCTGTAGGCGCTGGCCCGCAGGCCGAAGCGGGTGGCCGCGGCGAGCGCGAGGCCCTGTTCAAAGGAATCCACCGGGGTCAGCACGGTGACGGGCGAGAAGGCCTCCTCGCACTGGAGGGGATCCTCCTCGGATAGGCCCGTGAGGATGGCCGGGGGCAGCAGGGCCCCCTGGCGCGTTCCGCGCAGCAGGAACTGGGCGCCCGCCTGGGCCGCCCGGTCCAGGCCCGCGTCCACCCGGCGGGCGGTGGCCTCGTCGATGACCGGACCCACCAGCGTGGCCGGATCCATGGGATCGCCACAGGGCAGCGCCTGGACGGCCGCGACGAAGGCCGGGGCGAAGGCCTCCCAGAGGTTGCGATGGACATAGATGCGCTGGGCCTTGGAGCAGCTCTGGCCCGCGCCGGCCACGGCGGCCGGGGCGATGCTCTTGGCGACGGCCACGGGATCCACACCCTCGTCCACCACCACGGCGCCGTTGCCGCCCAGCTCCAGCAGCAGCCGCTTGCCAGCCAGCACCTGCTCCAGGTGCCGACCCACGCGCTCGGAGCCGGTGAAGCTCACCACGACGATGCGGGGGTCCCGGGCCAGGGCCTCGGCCTGGACGGGGTCGGGCCCGGCAAGCTGCAGCAGGGCAACGGGCGCGCCCACCTGCGCCCGGGCCGCCTCGAAGCTCGCCCAGAGCAGCTGGGAGGTGCGGGGCGCCTGGGGACAGGGCTTCCAGATCACGCTGCAGCCCGCGCCCAGGGCTGGCGCCAGCTTGTGGACCGCCAGGTTCACCGGGAAGTTGAAGGGCGTGATGGCCAGGGCGGGCCCCAGGGGGAAGCGCCGGAACACCGCCCGGCAGCCATCGGCCCCGGGCATCAGGTCATAGGGGATGGCCTCTTCACCGAAGGTCGCGATGGCCTCGATGGTTGCCCGCAGGGTCATCTCGGCCCGGCCGACCTCGCCCCGGGCCATGGTGATGGGCTTGCCGGTTTCGACCGCCATGGCCGTTGCCAGCTGCTCCCGGACCGGGGCGATCTGCCCCAGCCAGGCCTCCAGCAGAGCCCGCCGGGCCAGCCGGGAGGCGTCCTTCCAGCCCTCAAAGGCCAACTCGGCCTGACTGGCCTGTTCTTCCCACGCTTCTGCGCCCATGGGCCACCATCCCTGCATCTGCCCCGCCATCAGCCGAGCCCATCCAGCTTATCCGCGCTGGTCCACCAGACCCATGAACCAGATCACATCGCCTCCAGATCCATTAATCATTCTTCCCCCGGGGGGGCCGATGCATTGAGCCTGGCGACTCGACAAAGGCCCAACCATGATGCTCACCCTGCACCGAGAACCCTCGACGTCCATGATCCGGCTGGAGGGGAACTTCACCTTCGAGTCCCACACGGCCTTCCGCACGGCCACGCAGGAGCTGCTGGATGACGCGGAGACCAAGCAGATCACCCTGGACCTCTCCGGCCTGCACTACATGGACTCCTCGTCCCTGGGCATGCTGCTGGTCCTCCGCGAGAAGACCGAGGAGAAGGGCATCCAGGTGGTGCTGATCAAGCCCTCTCCCGCGGTGATGGGGATCCTCAAGATCGTGCAGTTCGGCAAGCTGTTCGAGATCCGGGAGGTCTGAGTTTGCGGATCCTGGTCGCCGACGATGACGCGCTCTTTCACATCGTGGCGAACGCGGTCCTGGCGGGCGATGGCTACAAGGTGCTGCATGCCCGGGATGGCCAGGAGGCCCTGGACCTCTACCGCGAGCACAAGCCGGACCTGATCCTCACCGACTACCAGATGCCCGGGATGAACGGCATCGAGCTCTGCCGGAGCATCAAGGAGCTGGACCCCCACCGGTTCATCCCCATGGTCATGCTGACCGGGGATGAGAAGTCCCGGATCCTGCGCGAGAGCCTGGACGCGGGCCTCGTGGAGTTCCTGACCAAGCCAGTCACCCCGGACGAGCTGCGCCTGCGGGTGCGGTCGCTGGTGGAACTGATCTCGCTGCACAAGAACCTCGCGCTGGCGAAATCCAAGAGTGACGAGGAGATGCTCATCACGAAGCACATCCTGCACCGGCTGGTGGAGCCCGGCCTACGGGCCCTGCCGGACCACATCCACATGGAGACGCTGCAGACGGAGCGCATCAACGGCGACGCCTGCACCTACCAGCAGGGCCTGCCCGGCATCCACTTCGGCCTCCTGTGCGACGCCACGGGCCACGGGCTGGCCGCGGGCGTCTCGACCATCCCTGCCATCCAGGCCTTCCAGGGCATGGCGAGCCGCGACATCCCGCTGGAGACCATCTATCGGGAGATCAACACCAAGCTCCGGAAGATGCTGCCCTCGGGCCGGTTCGTCTGCCTGCTGCTGGTGCGCCTGGATATCCACAACGGCACCCTGTCCCTGCTCAACGCGGGCCTGCCCGACGCCATCTTCATGAACCGGAGGGGCACCGTCCGCCGCTTCACCTCGCGCAACCTGCCCGCGGGCGTGCTGGACAAGGTCGAGGATCCCGTGGTGGAAGAGGTCGCAGTCTCCGGCGGCGAGCGCCTCCTGACCTTTACTGACGGCATCCAGGAGATCCTGGGCACGGAGGAGGCCTACCGGGTGCTGACCCAGGGCATGAGCGACACCCCCTTCGAGGTCCACCGGTTCGTCATCCAGGAGTCCCTGAACCTGGGCATCCAGGAAAATGAACAGCATGACGACGTGAGCTGGGCCCTCTGGGAAGTGCCGCCACCCGAGCCGGTTGCGCCCCCCCGGGTGGACAAGGCCCTCCCGGTCACCCTGACCCCCCAGAGCAGCCCCTTCGCCTTCGAGCTCTGTTTCGATCCGCGCCGCCACCCCCTGCGGGAGGTGCTGCCGGACTGTCTGCGCCTGTTCAGCAGCCACGGCGTTCCCGGCGCCATGAACCAGCTGCTGGCCATGACCCTGACCGAAGCCGCCACCAACGCCCTGGACCACGGCCTCCTGAAGCTGGACTCAGCCCTCAAGCAGGAGGGCTTCGAGGCCTACGATACGCTTCGGAAGGAACGCCTGGCGTCGCATGAGACGGGCACCCTGACCCTCCGCCTGCGCCTCTACCGGGAGGCCCCGGGGACTGTCTGCGCCCTGAGCGTGGAGGTCGAGGACTCGGGACCCGGCTTCGACTGGCGGGCCTGGGAACAGGTGCGGGCCGCGGACGACCACCAGGCCAGCGGCCGGGGCCTCCTGATCATCCGGTCGGTGGCCTCGGAGATGAGTTTCAATGAAAGTGGCAACTGCCTGCGGTTCACCCTATCCTGCGGATAGCATGAGTGCAGGAGTACCTATGACCAAGCCACTCGTCCCCGCCGACCTCCTGAAGTCCCTCCAGGCCGTGGACAAGGCCGCTGCCAGCCCCGCGACCGCCAAGCCCAAGGCCGGACCCGGTCCCAAGCCCCTCCAGAAGGCCTCCACCAAGCCCCAGGGCAAGAGCGGGGTGACCCACACCCGCATGAGCAACCGCGGCAAGTAGCCGGGCGGCACCTTAGCTAATCAGCCAGGGACCAGACCTGCAGGTGGCTGGTCTGCTTCAGCACCTCCGTGACGAAGTCCGGGGCGGGTGTGCCGAAGGTGCGAGCCCGGAAGCTGCCTCCGCCGGGCAGGTGTACCACGTGCACGGAGACCCCGCCGGGAAAGTCCGGATGCGCGGCCAGGGGGCGTGCCAGCGAGGCCAGGTCCAGGGCCTCCAGCCATCCCTCAGGCAGCGGCTGGATGCGGGCGCCGGGCACGAGGGCGCCCACCTCCCGGGCCTGCAGCAGGGCCAGGTGCCAGGCGCCTCCGAGGGTCCCGCACCAGCAGAGAAAGGGTGGCAGCGCGCCGAAGCCCACCCCGCCCTTCCGGTGTTCCGGCCAGGCGCGCAGCTCGGCGATGCCCGCCGCGTCTGCGGCCTCCATGGCCAGGGCGGCCAAGTCTGGCTGGGCAGGAGGAATCCAGGGCTCGACGCTCCACATGCGGTTGAGCATCGCATATCGGGTAGGCTGGGGCCCATGGTTACGACGCAACCGGGCGGCCAGCCCGTCATCGCCACGGGGCAGCAGATCGGCGCGGGCTGGAGCCCGGCCCTGTCCGTGGCCAAGGCCCTGGCAGCCCTGGCCGAAGCCCGCCGCACCGGGGCCCAGGCGGTCTACTGGCTGGCGGACGAGGACCATGACCGGGCCGAGGTCGCCTCCGTGGTGGGGTGGCGGCAGGACCGCCTGGTCCGGCACCGGTTCCGCTTCGAGTCCCGGCCTGGCACGGCCACGGGCTGGCTCCCCTGGACCTCGACCCACCAGGCCGAGGCGAGGGAGCTCTGGGGCCCGCTTCCGGAACCGGAAGAGCCCACCCTGCGCAGCCACACCCTGGCCCTGGGCCAGCCCCTCTGGGCCCTGGGGCTGCGCCCCTTCTCTCCTACTGATCCCGCGGTCCGCGAGCCCATCCAGGCCGACCTGGAGCGCTGGCGGGGCCTGGGCCTGGAGGCCCTCCTGGCGCGCCAGGCCGAGCGCCTGCAAGCCGAGGGCGCCGCCCTGCCCCTGGATCCGCGGGTGCAGGCCGCCTGGTTCTCCCTGGACCCCCGCACCGGTCGCCGCCAGCGGCTCGAGGCCGGCGCACCCCTGCCCCCGGGCCACTGGCTGAGCCCCGGCGCCGCCCTGCGACCGCTCATGCAGTCCCTGCTCCTGCCGGTCAGCGGCGTGGTCCTCGGCCCCTCCGAGCGGGCCTACTGGCGTCTCTGCGAGCCCCTCTGGGAGCGGGTCGGCCTCCCGGCGCCCCGGATCCTCCCGCGCCCCAGCGTCTACGTGGTGCCGCAAGGCTTCCGCGTGGCCCCCAGCCAGCTGGATGCCCTGCGCCTGGGCGCCTGGGACCGCCTGGGCGCCTGGCCCGGCGCCCTGCCCACGGCCACCTTCCCCGCCGCCGCCGAGCCCGATCCCGCCTGGCCCGGGGCCGTGCGCCTGCGCTTCCGGAGCGAGCTGGCCCGGAGCCGCGACCGGCTCGTCAAGCTGGACCGGCGCCTCCACCGCGAAGCCGCCGCCGAGGCCCTGGGGGGCGATCCCGAGCGGCTACGCCAGGCCCTGTTCCCCTTCAGCCGCCCCCAGGAGCGGGTCCTGCCGGGCCTGCCCTGGCTGCGCGACAAGCCCCTGATGGCGGCCATCCTGGAACGCATGGACGGCACCGCGCCGGTGATCCTGGTGGAGCAAGCATGAACCCTCAGCGTGACGACGCCCCTCTCGAGATCCTCGCCCTGGGCGCCCATCCCGATGATGTGGAAGTCCACGTCGGCGGCCTCCTGGCCCTGGCGGCGGACCGGGGCCTGCGGGGCGCCATCCTTGACCTCACCGCCGGCGACCTGGGCACCCGGGGCACCGCCGAGACCCGCCGGGCCGAGGCCGATGCCGCGGCCCACATCCTCGGTGTGGAGCGCGTCATCCTGGACTTCCCCGACGGCCGGTTCACGGAGGACGAGCACTACCTCCAGCGGCTCATGGCCGAGCTCCGCCGCCTGCGGCCCCGGGTGCTGATCCTGCCCGCGCCCGACGACCGGCACCCCGATCACCGCCGGGCCTTCCGCCTGGGCAGGGAGGCCGCCTACTACGCCGGCCTCAAGAACCATCCCTGCCCTGGCGTTCCCTGGCGTCCCGAGGCCATCGCCTGGGTGGGCGGCGAGAACCCCGGCCAGCCGGACCTGCTGGTGGACGTGAGCGCCGTGTGGGACCGCCGCATGGCCGCCTTCGACGCCTTCGGCAGCCAGTTCGCCCAGGACGCGGCCCAGCCCGTCACCCGCATCGCCCACCCCGCTTTCCGCCGTGGCGTCCTGGGCCGCGCCATGCACTGGGGCTCCCTCCGCATGTGCGACTGGGCCGAGGCCCTCTGGTGTGAGAAGCCCGTGCCGAAGGCCCTGGTGGAGCTGCTGGCCAGGCTGGAAACCCCCGCATGAACCGGTTCGAAGCGGAGGTGCTGGCCCAGATCCAGGGGCGGGGGGACGCGGTAAGTGGCCGGGTGCTGGTGGCCTGCTCCGGGGGCGGGGACTCGGTGGCGCTGCTGGTGCTGCTCTGGACGCTGCGGAAGAGCCTGGATCTGGAGCTGGAAGTGCTCCACGCGGACCACGGCCTGCGCGCCGAGTCTGCGGCAGATGCGGAGCTGGTGCGCGCCCTCTGCCGGAACCTGGACCTGGATCTGGTGGAAGCCTCGCTCGGCGTGCGGGCCCACCAGGAGGCGCAGAAGGTCGGCCTGGAGATGGCCGCCCGATCCCTGCGCTGGGACTGGTTCCGCCAGGAGGCCGAGCAGGCGAGAGCCGCAGCCATCGCCACCGGCCACACCCTGGACGACCACACCGAGACGGTCTTCCTGCGGCTGGCCCGGGGCGGCGGTCTGGGCAGCCTGCAGCCCCTGGCGCCCCGGCAGGGGCTGCGCTGGTCGCCCCTGGCGGAAGTCCGCCGCGCGGAGCTGCGCGCCTACCTGGGGGCCAAGGGGATCCCCTGGCGGGAGGACGCCAGCAACCTGGAGCCCTTCACCGCCCGGAACCGCTGGCGGCCGCTGCTGGAGAGCGTGCGTCAGGAGGCCCCGGACCTGGACCGCCACCTCTTCGAGACGCACCTCCAGGCCGCGGAGGCCCGGCGGCTGGCCCAGACCCTGATCGCCTCCTGGGAGGGCCTCCGCTGGTCGCTGCATGAAGGGACCATCTGGCTCCGAAGAGAGGCCTGGACCGAGCCGGAACTGCGATGGACGCTGGAGTTCGCCTTCTCCCGCCTGGGCTGGCCCCGGGAGGCCGCGCTGCTGCGCGGGCTGGCCCCCTGGCTCCAGGAACGCCTTGACCGGGGCCGTAAATCCGCCTCGTGGGGACATTTCTGTCTAAACCTCGAACCAAGCGGCGGGTATCTGCATCTAAGTGGCAGTGCGCCGCCTTCCGGGGCCTAGTAGACTGGAAGGCCACCTGGGCCGCCGGCGGCCCCAAGGAGTCCCCCTTTGAATTCCATGATGAAGAGCGTTCTGGTCTGGCTGGGCATCGTCGCCCTCCTGGTGCTGGCCTTCCGCCAGATCCCCCAGAACAGCCGCCAGATCGAGATTCCCTTCTCCACCTTCTACACCGAGGGCGTGGCGGGTAAATACAAGTCCGTGACGCTGTCCGGCTTTGATGTCGAAGGCACCTACAAGCAGCCCGACAAGAACAGCAAGACCGGCGAGGTCATCGAGAAGTTCCGCACCGTGGCCCCGCCCATGCAGGACCTGGGCAAGGTCATCCTCAGCTGGAAGACCGAGGGCCAGCTCGACGAGTTCAAGGCCTCCAAGCCCAGCGAGAACAACTTCGCCTACGTGCTGATGTTCTGGGCCCCGCTGCTGGTCTTCGTGGTGCTCTGGTTCGTGTTCATGCGCCAGGCCCAGATGGGCGGCAACAAGGCGCTGAGCTTCGGCAAGGCCCGGGCCAAGGGCCTGTCCGCCAGCACCAAGCGCATCACCTTCGCGGATGTGGCCGGCTGCGATGAGGCCAAGGACGAGCTGAAGGAGGTCGTGGACTTCCTGAAGGATCCCGCCAAGTTCGTGAAGCTGGGCGGCAAGATCCCCAAGGGCCTGCTGCTCATGGGCCCTCCGGGCACCGGCAAGACCCTCCTGGCCCGCGCCATCGCCGGTGAGGCCAAGGTCCAGTTCTTCTCCATCTCTGGCTCCGACTTCGTGGAGATGTTCGTGGGCGTCGGCGCCAGCCGCGTGCGTGACCTCTTCGAGCAGGCCAAGAAGAGCGCCCCCTGCATCGTGTTCATCGACGAGATCGACGCCGTCGGGCGTCACCGCGGCGCCGGCCTGGGCGGCGGGCACGACGAGCGCGAGCAGACCCTGAACCAGCTGCTGGTCGAGATGGACGGCTTCGAGGGCAACGAGGGTGTCATCCTCATCGCCGCCACCAACCGCCCCGACGTGCTGGACCCCGCCCTGCTCCGCCCCGGCCGCTTCGACCGCCGCGTGGTGGTGGACCGGCCTGACGTGAAGGGCCGCCACGAGATCCTGAAGGTGCACACCGCGGACAAGATCCCCCTCAGCCCCGACGTGGAGCTGGAAGTCATCGCACGCGGCACCCCCGGCTTCGCCGGCGCCGACCTGGCCAATCTCTGCAACGAGGCGGCCCTCACCGCCGCCCGGGGCAACAAGAAGTGGGTCGAGATGGCCGACTTCGAGAACGCCAAGGACAAGGTCTACATGGGCAGCGAGCGCCGCAGCCTGGTGATGACTGAGGAAGACAAGCGCATCACGGCCTACCACGAGGCCGGCCACACCGTGGTCGCCGCCGTGGTGCCCGACAGCGACCCCCTGCACAAGGTCACCATCATCCCCCGCGGTCGCGCCCTGGGCGTCACCTGGCAGCTGCCGGTGAAGGACCGCTACAACACCACCCGCGACTACATGGAGAGCCGCATCGCCATCTCCATGGGCGGCCGCATCGCCGAGGAGATCTTCTTCAACCAGCTCAGCACCGGCGCCGCGAATGACATCCAGCAGGCCACGGACATGGCCCGCTCGATGGTCACGGAGTACGGCATGAGCGACAAGCTGGGCCCCCTGAACTTCGGCGGTGGCCAGCATGAGGTCTTCCTGGGCCGCGACTTCGCCCAGCACCGGGAGATCTCCGAGGACACCGCCCGGCTCATCGACGTGGAGGTCCAGGAGTTCGTCCTGCGCAACTACCGCCGCGCCAAGGCCGCCATCGAGACGCACCGCGAGCAGCTGGTGACCATCGCCGAAGCCCTGCTGGTGCGCGAGACCCTCGACGGCAATGACATCGACATCCTGATGAAGGGCGGCACGCTGCCTCCGCCGAAGAACACGACCACGCCCTCCGCCCCCGCCACGGTGGAAGGTTCCTCCACGGATCCCGGGTTCAACCCCGCCCTCAAGCCGGCGTGAGCTCGGCACCGTTTGACTGGGGACCACACCTCGCGGGTGGTCCCCTTTTCATCGGCATCCTGAACCTGACGCCGGACTCCTTCAGCGACGGCGGCCGCTTCCTCGATCCAGACGCCGCCCTGGCTCAGGCCCGGCTCCTGGTCGCCGCCGGCGCGGGGATGCTGGACCTGGGCGCCGAGAGCACCCGGCCCGGATCTGCCCCCGTCAGCGAGAACACCGAGTGGGAGCGGCTGGCACCCGTGCTGGCGCGGCTGCGAACAGAGCTGCCGGGCACGCCGCTCAGCCTGGACACTCGCCATGCGACCGTGGCCTCCCGCGGCCTGGAGGCAGGCGCCGCGGTGCTCAACGATGTCACCGGGTTCTCGGACCCCGCCATGCTGGACCTGGCCCGGAACACCTCCTGCGGGCTCATCGCCATGCGCAGCCGGGTGAGCGACGGCTACCTCCAGATGCCCCCCTACGACGACCCCACGCCCCGGCGAGCGGACGAAGCCATCGCCGAGCTGCGGGTGGTGCGCGACCGCCTCTGTCTGGCCGGCGTCCCGGATGCCCGGATCCTGCTCGACCCCGGCTTCGGCTTCGGCACCACCTACCAGGAGGACCTCGCCCTCTGGCAGGCCCTCCCAGAGCTGCCAGGGGCCCTGGGCTGGCCCGCGGACCACTTCTGTGTCGGCATCTCCCGCAAGCGCTTCCTCGCTGCCCGGGCGGGCACCCCAGGCCTGGCACCAGCCCTGCGCGACCCGCTCACGGCGGCGGCCCACGCCGAGGCCCTCGGCTGGGGCTTCCGCGTGCTCCGCACCCATGCCATCGCCTGAGTTGTCGGGCCTGCGGAGAGGCCCTAAGCTGACAACATGAGTCTTCGCTACTTTGGCACCGATGGCATCCGCGGGATCGCCCTGCAGTCTCCGCTCACGCTGGCGGAAGTCACCCGCTGGGGTGCCGCCTGGGCCCAGGTGGCCCGGGAGGCCGACGTGCGGCGCCTGGTGGTGGGCTGGGATCCCCGGTCCAGCTCGGAGCCCATGGCGGAGGCCTTCATCCTCGGCGTCGGTTCCGCCCTGGAAGTCCTGGTGCTCGGCATGGCCCCCACGCCCGCGGTCGCCTGGAATGTCGCGCAGCTGAGCTCGGTTGGCGCCAAGACCTGGGGCCTCGTGATCTCCGCCAGCCACAACCCGCCGAAGGACAACGGCCTGAAGGGCTTCAACGAAGCCGGGGAAAAGCTGGAGGAGGACCAGGAGCTGGCCATCGAGGCCGCCTTCGAGGCGCATCCCGCACCTCTCACCCTCGCGGTGCCCTCCTCGCGGCTGGAGCTGGGACCCTACCTCGCACACCTGGGCGGCCTGGACCTCCCCGAGGACTTCCACATCGTGATCGACTGCGCCCACGGCGCCACGGCGGAAGCGGCCCCGCAGCTCTATCGCGGCGGCGACATCCACTGGATCGGCGTGCCTGCCGACGGTCCCTGCATCAACGTCGGGGTCGGCTCCACCCACCTGGACGCCCTGGCCGCGACGGTCCTGGCCCGGGGCGCCCAGCTGGGCATCGCCTTTGACGGGGACGGCGACCGCTGCCTGCTGGTGGATGGCGCGGGCCAGGAAGTGGATGGCGACCAGATGGTCTGGCTGCTGGCCCAGGACCGCGTCGCCTGCGGCGACAACCCGCCGGGCGTGGTGGGCACCCTGATGACCAACGGGGGCCTGCCCCAGGCCCTGGGCGGGCTGGGCATCCCCTTCGTGCGCACGGCAGTGGGGGACAAGTTCCTGTTGCGGGAGATGGCCAAGCTGGGCTGGGATCTGGCCGCGGAGGCCTCCGGGCATCTCATCCAGAAGCGCGTGGGACCCAGCGGCGACGGCCTGGCCGCGGCGCTGGCCGTGCTGCGGGCCCTGCTCCACCGGCCTGCGGAGCATCGCTGGGCCTGGACCTTCACCTCCTGGCCCCAGCGCCTCGTGAACCTCAAGGCCCGCGAGCGCAAGGTCGTGGAGAACTGCGCCTGCCTCGTCGCCGCCATGGCCGCCATCGACCAGCGCTGGGGCGAGGGCGTGCGGCAGGTGGTGCGCTGGTCCGGCACGGAGCCCAAGCTGCGGCTCATGGTGGAGGCGCGGGAAGCGAGCTGGGTGGACCAGGCCCTGGCTGAGCTCGAAGCGGCGGCCCGACTCGATCTGGTCCTGAGCTGACATGGCCGCCGACGTCCGCCGACCTGTGGACCGCTGGCTGGTCTTCTTCGCCCTCGCCCTCGTGGCCATTGGCATGGTGTGGATCTACTCCGCCTCGGCCATCAAGGCCTCCCAGAACCACGCCGCGGCCACGGCCTTCCTCATGCGCCAGCTGGTCGGCGGCGTCATTGGCATCGCGTTCATGCTGGCCCTCTCCCAGGTGGACCTCGCCACCCTGCAGGACCATCCGCGTCCCCTGATCGCCACCTACCTGGTCATGATCGCCATGCTGGCGGC
>JAAXXS010000184.1 GCA_013334395.1 Holophagaceae bacterium
CTGTTAATCACTAGGTCGGGGGTTCAAATCCCTCCTCCGGAGCCAATACAAAAGGGGTCCCATCGGGACCCTTTTTGTATTGGCTGTGGAAGATAGAGGATTTGAACCCCCGAGGAGGCACCGCCTCCGCGATCGAGCGTAGCGAGGAGCGGGAGCGCCCTGCGGGGCAGGGCGCGTCAGGCGGAGGAGCCGGCCCGCGATCGCGCCGCGGAGACAGCGCAGAGGCGCTGTCGGAGCGGAGACAGGCGTGAGTGGTTAGCCGGCAACGGGTTCAAATCCCGGCAATGACAGGAGCCCCTCAGCGCCTGGCAGGACCCCCGAGAAGGCTCCGCCTCCGCGACTGAGCGAAGCGTGGAGACAGCGCGGGGCGCTGCCGGAGGATCGGTGCCACCCAAAGGTGCCCGGTCTATGTCGTCAACCCATGAGCTGGCAACAAGTTCTGCACCCTCCAGCGCCCTTGCGCTCCAGCCTGGGGTGCCCGCGTCAATTTGACGCAACGGCTTCAGGGAGGACGATGGCTATGGTGGAGGTTAGGTGGGCACAGACTTCACCACCCGCATGGCAAGCCTGAGGGGAATCACCCTTCCAGTCAGGGGAAAGAAGCGAGGCTTCCGCCAGGGGCTGAATGCCCCCGCAGCAAGGGCCACCCAGCACCAGCCAGCCATTGAAAACGAATGGAAACCAAGGAGCCACGGCATGAACGCCACTTTTCACCGAGCCATGCAAACCTTGGCCTTGCTGGTTCTTGGGGCCAGCACTCTCATGGGCCAGCACGGTGCCAAGCCCTCCGCCCCTGTCGTATCTCCTGGGGCTGCTTCCGCCCAGGTCGAAGCCCCGGAAGCTTGCCAGCACTGTGGGATGAACCGGATCCGATTCTCGCGCAGCCGGATGCTGGTCAAGTACGCCGATGAAACCCTGGCAGGGACCTGCAGCCTCCGCTGCATGGTGGTCGAGTTGGACTCCAAGGGGCAGAAGGCCGCCTCGGCGCTATTGGTTGGCGACTACGGTGTGGAAGGCAATCCCCTGATCAACGCCCAGCAGGCCACCTGGGTGGTCGGTGGCAAGCTCCGAGGGGTCATGTCCCCGGTCGCGAAATGGGCTTTCGCCTCCCGGTCCTCTGCGGAGGCCTTCATCGCCTTGAATGGCGGGCGGCTGGCGACTTTCACCGAGGCGGAAGCGTCCGCTCGGGAAGACTTCAAGGGCAAGCGATGACGCACGCGGAGGCGTTGACCTCCATCCAAGGCTAGTGGCCATGTTCTCCTGCAGGACAGGCCGTCAGCCTCTGCCGATGAAGGCGCTCCTTCTGTCTTGCGTCCTGATCCTGGCCGGGTGCGAAAAAAAGCCCACCGAGCCGAGGCGGGCTTCAGACTTCCCCATGTCGGCCTACCAACTGATCGATCAAGACGGCAGGGACGTTCGTCTAGAAGGCGCATTCCCACCGGACCGGCCTGTTGTGATCACCTTCATGTTCACAACCTGCAAAACGGACTGTCCCCAGCTGGCGGCCTCCTTTGCCAGCCTTCAAGCAAGGCTTGGGAGCGACTCGGGCCGGGTCAGGCTGATGGCCATCTCCATCGACCCCGCGCATGACACACCCAAGGCCATGAAAGCCTTCCTGGCCCAGTTCCGGGCCAAGGAGGGCTGGGACTTCTACACGGGAAGCGAGGTCGACCTGCGGCGACTCAGGCATGAATTCATGGACAGGGTCCCAGGCGAAGGGCCCCTCATGCCGATCACCTTCCTCCGGTCTCCCCGGGACCTGCGATGGATCCGCATTGCAGGCCACCGCAGCTCATCGGAGTTCGTGAAACTCTGCGAGAAGGAAGGCATCCTGTGAACCCGTGGAGCTAGGGTCTGCGCGCCTTCGGGATGTGTCGGTCCATCCTGCTGCCTGGCGGTAATCCCTGCGGCTGGCTAGACTACCCCCCATCCCCAGGAACCCCATGAGCGGTTGGAGCTGCCAGTTCGAGGTCAAGGGCATCTGCCTCAAGGTGGATGGGGCCCTCTGCCGACCGGGCATGAAGGGCTGCATCCTCCAGGGCAAGGTGACCTTTCACGACGGCGAGACGCCAGCTCCCGAGTGGCCCGCCGGGCACCCCCGCCACAACCCGTTCACCGCCGCGAAGCCGAAGCGCCCCTGAGGTCGCCGGTCTTTCCGCGGCTCACGACTCTCCCCCATACAGCCCGGTCAGCACCTCGGTGCGGTCAGACAGGCGATAGGCCTGCCCCCAGGCCTCGGCGGCCTGGGTGGCTGCCGCCTCCGTCGCGAAGCGGGCGGGCAGAGGGGAGGTCGGATCCGCCGCGACCAGCTCTTCGGTGACGCTGGCATCGGGGTAGTGGTAGGACACGACACCTACCCAGCTGCGCGGGTCCGGGGGCCAGCGGCGTGCGGAACCGGTACTGCGGGTGGGGAACATGAGCTGGCTCCTTCATGGCTGGCCAAGGAGGCGACCCGAAGACAGAAATCTGCGGGCAGCGCCGTCTCTCACGGCCATTTTCTCATGCCTGTCTGGGGTGGGCGCTTGCGCAGCGGCAGCCCCGGGTTGCAAAGGGCCGAGGGCCGGGTATCGTTCAAGGGATCGGGGCCGTGCCCCAGCACAGAGGAGGACTCGATGCGGAAAATGTTGGCCATTGCCCTGGTGAGCACGTTTGCTTTCGTGGCGTTCGCCGAAGACAAGAAGCCTGAGCCCAAGAAGGCCACTGCCTGCGAGAAGGAATGCTGCAAGAAGAGCCAGGCTGATTGCTGCAAGGACAGCAGCGACTGCGGCAAGAAAGCCGGCACGAAGAAGGAAGCACCCAAGAAGGGCTGATCCCCCTCCTGCCTCACCGGCGAGAGCCCCGCAGCTGCGGGGCTCTTGTTTGCCCGGACGCCAGCCGGGCTACCGCCCGAAGGCCAGGGAGGCCTTCAGCCAGAGGGTGCGGCCCGGCTCATTCACGCGCACAGCCTGCACAAGATAGCCCGGGATCATGCTGGTGCTCCGGCTGATGTGCTCGGCATAGGTGCGGCTGAACAGGTTATCCACGCCCGCGGTGAGCAGCCACCCCTTGGCGGGCTTCCACCCGGCGTTCAGGGAAACGATCGCAAACCCCCCGGTGGCGCCGAGATCCTGGCCCACGATGTTGCCCTGGTTCACAGCGAAGCGATCCTGGCGCTGCACACCGCGCACCAGCAGACCTGTTGACCAGGCTTCTGCTTCGTAGCCCAGCCCCAGGCGGGCCTCGAGGGGCGGAATCTGCGCCAGGGCCTTCGCGTCGGTATCGTTCTCGCCCCGGGTGTAGGCCAGGCTGGCATCCACCTTCAGGAAGCCGGCGACCTTGGTGCCGACGCCTACTTCGCCTCCCCAGGTGGTGGCATCCACATTACGGGAGACGGTGGCCAGGCGGGTGCCCATGCCGGAAGCCTTGCTCACGTTCGATTGGATGAGGATGAAGTCCTTCACCTTGCTGTAGAAGAAGGACACGGAGGCCTGGATCGCCCCGGTCTGCTTCATCCAGCCCAGGTCCAGCTGGGTGGTCCTTTCGGCCCTGGTGTCGAAGGCGCTGGCGGTGGTGAGGCTCTCCTTGCTGATGGCCTCCCAGTAGTCGGGGAAGCGCTCGGCATGGCCCACGCCAGCGTAGAACGTGGCCCCGGCAAACACCTCCCGCTCGTAGCGGAAGAAGCCGCTGGTCAGGGTTTCATTGCGCTCATGGTTCAGGGTCGGGTTCGGAACGCTCGCCATCATGGTGATGGCCACGGTCGCGCGGGGATCTGCAGCGTGCCAGCGGTCGGCGCGGACACCCAGCAGGAGGTGGTCCTTTCCTGAGAACGGGTGATCCAGCTCTCCGAAAACGGCCGAATTCTTGAAGCGGCCATCATCCATCCGGACCATGTTCTCCACGGGCAGGGCCCACTCGTTTCCCGTCTTGCGGATCGTGTGGTCGTTGGCCTGGGTATCCAGGCCCAGGGTCAGCTTCGTGGCCTCCGCCACTCGCAGGCCCAGCGCGACGCGCCCTCCCCGGGTCAGCCGATCGGGGGCATTCACCATGGGGCCCGGGGCCATCATGCTGGGTGTGAAGGTGCGCAGGCTGTAGTTGTCCATGACATGGTCAACGTAGTTGCGGTAGGCCTGCACTTCCACCTTCTCGATGCGGTCCGTCAGCCGACGCCACTCCCCACGGAAGCCCACGTTCTCACGCAGGAACCTTGCGCCATCCATGGTCCGGTCGGCGTAGGCGGCTTCGCCGTTGCTGCGGGTTCCGGACAACTCCAGGCGGGTGTCATCACTCGGCGTCCACCCGAGGGCGGCGTTCGCGCTCCATCGGGTGTAGCGGGAGTGGATGCGGGTCCCCTTGCCGTCCTCGTAGTCGTCAGAGTGGGACCTGGTGCCGATGCCCCTCACGTAGAACGCCGAGGTTCCACCCGTGGCGTCCAGCACCTCATCGTTGCGGCCGAAGCTGCCGCCCATGAGGCTGGCAACCCCCCGGAAGCCAGGCTGCTGGAAGCGCTCGTTGGTCCGCTCGAACCGCACCGTGCCCGCGGAGTTGCCCGGGCCGTGGAGCACGGTCTGCGGCCCCTTCACCACCGTGATGCGGTCATAGGACTCGGGGAAGACGTAGGCGGTGGGCGGATCCATGCGCATGCCGCAGCCGCCGAGCAGCTGTTCGCCATCCAGCAGGATGGTCAGCCGCGAGCCCGCCATGCCCCGCAGAACGGGATCGCCATCCGTGCCGCCCTTGCGGATCACCGAGAACCCGGGGATGCCCTTCAAATATTCGGCGCCATCCTGCGCTGGCAGGGGCTGGCGGGGCGCCTTGGGGTCCATGACGGTCACCAGGGGCTCGGTGGGCAGAGGCGCCGTGACCTCCACCACGGCCGAGGGTTCGGGCTTCGGCGTGGGCTTGGGGGCTCGTTCGTCGGCCTGCGCGATGAGCACCGGGAGGGCGCAGACCAGGGAGAGGCGGATGCAGAAGGGGGACACGCGCATGGGTCAATCTCCAGAGGATCAATTGACCCTAACGGCTTCTGTTCTTCTGGACATGCGTCAAGATGTCACACCCCAATCGCGGTG
>JAAXXS010000185.1 GCA_013334395.1 Holophagaceae bacterium
ACCAGCAGCAGGACGAGATCGTGGACATGCTGAAGGAGCCGCGCATCATGGCGGGCCTGAAGCACCCGAACATCGTGGAACTCATCACCGTGGAGCGGAAGAACGGCATCTTCTTCATGGTCCTGGAGTACGTGGAAGGCGAGGGCCTGGACCGGCTCATCCGCCGGGAGCGCACCCTGGCGCCCACCCGGGCCCTGGAGATCGGCCTGGATGTCTGCAGCGCCATCGCCTTCGCCCACGGGCACCAGATCCTCCACCGGGACCTGCGGCCCGCCAACATCCTGGTCAACCAGGCCGGTGTGGCCAAGGTCACGGACTTCGGCACCTCCCGGGTGCTGGAGATGCAGCACGTGCCCTACGCGCCCACCCGAATCGGCTCGCCGCCCTACATGGCGCCGGAGCACTTCCGCGGCCGGGCCGTCTTCCAGTCGGACCTCTGGTCCCTGGGCATCACCCTCTACGAGATGCTGACGGGCACCGTCCCCTTCTACGACGCGGACCCGCTGAAGATCGCCCAGGCCCTCACCAGCCAGCAGATCACCGCGCCCCACCTGCGCAATCCCATCGTCCCCAAGGCCTTCTCCGAGGTCGTGATGAAGGCCCTGGCGGTAAACCTGGGCGAGCGCTTCCTCTCGGCCCAGGCCTTCCTCGAGGCGCTGCGCCGCCTGAAGGAGAACGTCGCCCGGGAGACCCGCCCCCTCGGCACGGCCGTGCTCTCGTCCTCTTCTTCGGGTCCGCATCCCTCTCTGCGGGCCTCCACCCAGGCCAGGCTCTGCCGGTTCTGCTACCGGCAGATGCCCCGCATGACCCTGGTCTGCCCAAACTGCGGTGAAAAGAACTGATGGTCTGGCATCCCACCAAGGACGCGGTGAAGCGGCTCTGGGGCCGGCGCTGGATCCGTCGGGTGAGCTTCGCCGTGGTCGCGGGGGCCGCGCTGTATACCGGCGGCCCCTGGCTGGCCACGCGGCCCGTGGTGCTCCGCTGGGCCCTGGGCCACCTGGACCGCCTGGTCCAGGAGGAGACCGGCCTGCCCCTCACCATCGGGCGGGTGGAGTTCCGGCCGGGCCGGAGCTCCCTGATCTTCCACGACGTCCACCTGGGGGGGGACCTGCTCACGGTGGAGCGCCTCGAGTTCCAGGCCGACCTCCTCTCCCTGCTGAGCCCTTCCCACCGCGTCCATGCCTTGCGCGTCGAGCACCCCCACCTGCGCCTGACCGAAGCAGGCCTGCAGGCGGTCCGCCTCAAGCGCCGCCCGCCCCGCACCGAGCCCCTGCCCCGCTTCCACCTGGATGTCCTCAGCCTCACCGGAGGGGAAGTCACGCTGCCGGAACCCCTCCGAGGCGTTCCCGCCCTCCACTACCAGTTCGAGCTTAAGGGCGTGGGCCAGGGCCCCAACCAGATCCGCCTCGACCTGACGGGACCCCAGCTGGCTGTGAAGGGACCTGGTGGCTGGGACAAAGGTCGGCTCGACCTGCACGGCGATATCTCCGAACCGGCCCTGGTCCTCCACGAAGCCTACCTGCGGCTGGAGGACAGCCAGGTCCGCCTCAACGGCCGCTACACCGCCGCCACCCCCAAGAGCCCCGAGCGCCTGGAGGCCCGCCTCACCGGCGTCCTGGACCTGATCGATGCGGCCCGCTGGAGCGGGACTTCCCACCCTCCCCTGGTTGGCACGCTGGACCTGGTAGGCACGCTGCAGGGATCCCTCCAGAAGCCTGCCTGGACCCTCAGCGCCGATGGCCAGGACCTCCGGCCCGGCCGGGCGACGTTCCTCCCCGGCACCCTCGACCTCAAGGCCAGTGGCAGCCTCGAGCACGCCACTCTGGACAGCCTCCGGTGGTCCTCCCCCCAGGGCGGCCTGGAGGCCCAGGCAGCCTGGACCCGCAGCCTGCCCCTCAAGGCCCAGGTCCAGGGCACCAACCTCGATCTGGCCACCCTGGGGCTGCAGCTCCGGCTCGAAGAACTCAAGGACACTCGCGGCACCTTCCAGGCCGAGCTCCAGGGTCCCAAGCCAGGCGACTCCCCCGAGCGCCTGGACCGCTGGCAGGGCTCGCTGCAGGCGGGCTTCACCCAGCGTGGCGTGGACGCGGGCGGGCTCAGGGCCACCCTGGACCGGGGCCGGGCCTCCCTGGATCAGCTCAGCCTGAACCTCGAGGCATTGAAGGTGGATGGCAGGGGTCAGGCCACCCTGGGCCCCCGGGGCCTGGATCAGTTCGAGGGCGAGGGCGCGGCCGAGGTCAGCGCCGACCAGGTCGCCCAGGCCCTGGCCGCTTGGGGCGTCGTGAAGCTGGACATGGCGGGCGCTGCCCAGGCCCAGGCCAGTGTCCGGTGGAGCCGGGCCAACGGTCTTGGTCTTCAGGGCACCGTGGCCGTGGCCAGCCCCCGCTGGCACGGCGCCCACGCCGACCACCTCCAGGGCCAGGTGGAGATCCAGGGGTCCGACCTCTGGGTCCGGGACATCCAGGTGCGCAAGGGCGAGGGCTCGGGCGGCGGGGACCTCTGGCTCACCTGGCGCCCCCTCCCGCCCGGCCAGTCCCAGATGGACATGTGCTACACCGCCCACAAGCTGCCCGTGGCGGAGGGGCTCCGGGCTGCGGACCTGAAGTCCCCGGAAGGCAAGGATCTCCCCATCTCCGGCCTCGCCTCCGGCTGGGTTCGGCTGCAGGGCCCCTTTGCGGCCATCACCATGAATGGAAGTGCCCAAGTCGAATCAGGTGAAAGCTACGGAATAACAATTCCAGCGGCTTCCACGGACTTCTTGATGGACATTCCCGCCCTTAGATTGAAGCTTTCGAAGGTCAAGATCGCCGAGCGCCCCGACCTGCTGGGAGCCGAGGGGGTCGCTCCGGAGGGAGCCCTGGCCCTCACGGGTCAGGCCGATATGGACTTCAGCCACTGGACCTGGTGGACGGATCTGCATGGGCGCCTCGACACGCAGCTGCTGGCCCTTCCCGGGCCCCGCCTCCAGTCCCAGGTGGATGCCACCCTGCTGGGGCCCATCACCACCCCCTTTGGCGCCCTGGAACTGCCAGAGGGCCGGGTCGCCCTGAAGCGGGGCCGCCTCTTCTTCGGGGACCGCAGCCTGGATGGCATCGAGGGCCAGGCCAGCCTGGAGCGCGGCCGCCTGGAGGGCCGCCTGGGCATGGAAGGCCAGGCGAAGCCCCTGCTGGCCTTCCAGGCGGCGCGCCAGGGCCTGGGTCTCGCGGGGGACCTCAGTCTTTCCGTATCCCCGGACAGCGCACCCACGGAGGCGCTCGCCCGCAGCCTGACCGAGGACCTGCTGGAGGACCTCAGCCTCTCCGCCACCGTCAAGGGCCGCTGGGACCCCCGGCAGGAGCTGACCTGGTCCGGCACCCTGGACCAGCTGGCGGCCCGCTTCAGCGCCTTCGAGCTGCACCAGTCCCGCCCCTCCGCGCTCCACGGCAACGCCCAGGGAGCCGTGGTGGACGTCGCCCTGGATGGGGGGGCCCGGCAGCAGACCGACCTCGCCAACGGCCGGGCGGCCCACCTGCGTCTGGCCGGCACCATCCCCTTCTCCAACTCCGCACCCCTGGCACTCCAGGCCCAGGGCGCCGCAGACCTGGCCCACCTCAAGTCCATCCTCGACCTGGTCATGGAAGTCGATGATTACAACCTGCTCTCCGACCTGAACGTGCAGGGCACCAGCCGCTTCCGGATTCTGGCGCACGGCACCTACCTCGAACCGCTGCTGGACGGCACCCTGTCTCTGGAGAAGGGCCAGGCCCACCTCCGCGGCTACCAGGGCATCGAGGACCTCCAGGCCCAGGTGGTGCTCAAGGACCGGACCATCACCATCCCCGAGGACCTGCCCGTCCGCGGCACTCTGGCCCATGGAGACCTCCGGCTCACGGGCGGCATGTCCTGGCAGCTGGGAGGCATCGAGAGCTACGCCCTGAAGGCGAGCCTGGGTGGCTTCCAGCTGCGGGACATGCCCGATGGCCTCGACCTTCAGGGCAGCCTCCAGGCCAACCTGGAGGGCACCGACACCGGCGGCGTCCTGAAGGGGAAGCTGCGGGCGGACCGGCTGTCCTATCAGACCGAAGTGAAGCTCGCGGACCTCATCCTCCGCAGCGCCCTCAGCGACACCGGAACCCTGACAGGGCTGGACCTGGACGACCCACTGGACCGCATCCGCCTGGACCTGGACCTGACCCTGCAGAGTCCCTGGACCTTCGACACCAACCTCCTGAAGCTGGAGGGCCGCACCGAGGGCCCCTTCCAGGTCGTGGGCACCCTGAGCCACCCGGTGCCCAAGGGCACCCTGGTCTTCCAGCCGGGCGGCCGCCTCACCAACATCTTCCCCGCGGGCGACATGGTGGTGGACCGGGGCTCCCTGGCCTTCTCCGAAGCCCGGGCGTTGGATCCGCTCATCGCCATCCAGGGCAGCGTCACCTCCATCCCGGGCTACACGGTCAACCTCGACATCCGGGGCACCCTGAGCAACCTCACCATCATCCCCACCTCCACGCCCAGCCTGCGCCAGGACGAGATCATGGCCATCCTGATCAACCCCGGCAGCGTGGCCAGCGTGGGCACCGCCGGCGCGACCTCCGGCGCCACCCAGGGTGCCCTCAGCTCGGGGCTGGCCAGCGCGAGCACGGGCCTCCTCTCCACCCTCGCCTTCGCGCCCCTGCAGGACCAGCTCCGGCGCACTCTGGGGCTGGATCGGGTGAGCGTGGCCCTGCGTCCCACCACCCAGGGAACCACGGAGACCGAGGTCACCTTCGGCAAGAGCATCTCCCTCCTGGGTCAGCGCAGCGCCGTCGTGGTCTCCCACAAGAAGACCGGCGAGCTGGCCATCACCTCGGGCCAGGTGGAGTGGCGCTTCGGCGGCTTCGTGCTGCAGCTGGGCGCCAGCAAGGGCGGCGGCGTGGGCCTGAGCCCCTCGGGCGAGATCCGGCACACCTGGAGCCCCAAGTAGGGCGTTAAACGGAGATCCGCATGATCACGGTGAAGTGCTTCGCCCGCTACCGCCCCCTGCTGGGCCTCGACGAAGTGGCCCTGCCCCTGGCCCCCACCCTGGG
>JAAXXS010000026.1 GCA_013334395.1 Holophagaceae bacterium
CACTGCGAAAAGAAGGCGGCGATCAACGCCCTCAACCTGAGCCTTGGCCTGGCGGACTGGCCCCGGGCCTCGGTGCTGCTGGCGCGACTGGCCGAGGACGAGATGAACCACTTCCGCCGGGTGCTGGAGGCCCTCCAGGCCTTCGGCTGGCCCCTGCGCCCCGATGGGGGCAACGCCTACGCCCAGGGCCTCCACAGGCTGGCCGCCAAGGGCCTGCTGGACCGGCTGCTCATGGGGGCCCTCATCGAAGCGCGCAGCTGCGAGCGGCTCTGGCTGCTGGAGCAGGCCGGCACCGCGCACCCGGAGCTGGGCACCGCGCCCTGGCTGGCCTTCCTGCTGGAACTGGAGCGCTGCGAGGCGGGCCACGCCGTGGGCTACCGCAGCCTGGCCGCAGAGCGCTTCGGTCCCGAAGCCGAGGCCCGGCTCGACTGGTGGCTGGACCGGGAGGCCGAGGTGATCTCCGCCCTGCAGTGGACGTCGGCGGTGCACTGACGGACGCTGGCTCACCGCTGTGGACCCCGAGTAAGGCCGTTCATGGCATCCTGGGGGGAACTTCTGAGGCAACGCATGTCCACTGTTCCTGACCACGGTCTCAAAGAGCTGGTCCCGGTGTTCGGTCCCGAAGCCCTCGGCGTGGGCGCGCATGGCAGCTTCTATGCGGGCCTCGAGCGGCTGGGCAGCTCCGGCGACCTCAAGGCCCGCCTGCTGCTGTCCGCCCTGTCCCACTTCGCCGCCAAGGGCTATGACGGCGTGCAGGTGAAAGAGGTCGCCGAGGAGGCCGGGGTCTCGAAGCCGACCCTCTACTACCACTTCGGCAGCAAGGAGGGCCTCTTCCGGCAGCTCTGCCTGGTGGCCCTGGCGGGCATGGCCGTGCGCATCCAGGCCATGGTGGAGCCCTTCCTGGCAGCCCCCATCGAGGGTCCAGCTGCGCGCGAGGCCGCCTGCCTGCAGCTCTCCCGCGACTACCTCGGCATGCTGCTGGAGAGCCAGGAGTTCACGGGCTTCATCCTGCGCTCCATCGCCGTCCCCTCGCCAGACTCCAGCTTCCGCGACCTGATGCCCCTGGTGGAGCGGGGCCTCAGCCCCCTGGGCCTGTTCATGGACCACGTCTTCCACACGGGCCTGGACCTCGCCCGCAAGGAGGTCCTGCTGTTCACGTCGCTGGTGGGCTCGCTGGTGGAGGAGAAGCTGCGGGACCCGCAGTACCAGATCACCGAGGACGAGCTCCAGTGGGTGACCCGGCGCTGGCTCCATGGCGTGCAGGGCTGACTTGAAGGCTGCGGTCGTCCCCTCCAGGCTTGCTCCGATCCGGGCCACGGTTCGCCCGCTGGACCTCGCCCAGCATCTCTTCGAGGTGGAGCTCTCGATCCCCGCCGAGGCGGTGCGGGAGGGCGCCGTGGCGGCGCTGGCGGCCTGGACGCCCGGCTCCTACCTGGTGCGGGACTACGCCCGCTTCCTGGATCGGGTGCGGCTGGTGGCGGGCGCTCGGGAGACGCCGCTGGAGAAGGAGGGCAAGCAGACCTGGCGACTGCCGGCCTCGCGGCAGGGCCTCACCCTGAGCTACCGGGTCTACGGCAACGAGCTCACCGTGCGCACCAACCACGTGGATGCCAGCCACGCGCAGCTCATTCCCGCAGCGACTTTCCTGTATCTGGAAGGCCAGCTGGACCGGCCCTACGAGATCCGGTTCGAGGGCTTCCCGGCGGCCTGGAAGGTGGCCTCCGCGCTACCCCACACGCAGGGCGCCTACGGAGCCGCGGACTTTGACACGCTGGTGGACTCCCCCTTCGAGCTGGGCGCTTTCCGATCGCGCCGCTTCAAGACCGGCGGCACCGCCTTCGAGCTGGTCTTCACGGGGCCGCACAACGGGGACGAGGCCCGCATCGCCGAGGCCACCCAGAAGATCGTCGAGGCCGAGGGCGCCCTCTTCGGGGGCTTTCCCTTCCACCGCTACGTGTTCCTGTTCACCTTCGCGCCGCGGCTGCGGGGCGGCCTGGAGCACCGCGACTGCACCAGCCTGATCTCGGACAGCGCGGCCTTCGACAAGCCCGAGGGCTACTACGCGCTCTACCAGCTGGTGGCCCACGAGTTCTTCCACGCCTGGAACGTCAAGCGGCTCCACGACCCGGTGCTGGGCCCCTTCGACTACAGCCGGGAGAACCCCCTGAAGCTGCTCTGGTTCCATGAGGGCTTCACGTCCTACATGGAGCATGTCCTGGTGCTGCGGGCGGGCGTGGTGCCCTGGAGTCACACCGCCAAGGAGCTGGCCCGCTGCTGGAGCGAGCAGACGCAGCGCCCCGGCCGCCTGGAGCAGAGCCTGGAGGAGTCCAGCTTCGACGCCTGGATCCGCCTCTACAAGCCGCACGAGTTCAGCCCGAACAGCTCCGTCAGCTACTACGAGAAGGGCGAGCTGGTGGGCTGGCTCATGGACGCCGAGCTCCGCGCGGGCAGCCGCGGGAAGGCCGGCCTGCCGGACCTGTTCGCCCTGCTCTGGTCCCGGCACGGCGAGGCCGGCCTCACCGACGCCGATGTGCGCCGCGCCTACGCGGAGCTCTCGGGCCAGGATCCGGAACCCTTCTGGAAGGCCTGGATCTCCGGGCGGACCGAGCTCGACGCCACCCGGCTGGAGCAGGTCTTCGGTCTGGTGCTGGAAGCCCGCGCCCCCTGGGAGGGGCTGACGCCTGCGGAGCAGGCCGATCCCCTCGCCCTCCGGCGCGCCCAGGCCTGGACGGGGCTGGTCCTGGGCTCCAACGGTCCCTTCGTCCAGAACGTGCTGCCCGGCAGCCCCGCCGCCGAGGCGGGCCTCAGCTTCGGCATGGAACTCCTCGCCGTGGATGGCTGGCGCACGCCCACGTCGGCGGAGGCCCTGCGCTGGCTGGCCCAGCCCGGTCCCGGCGCCGAGGTCACGGTGCTCGCGGCGGAGCGCGGTCGGGTCTTCCAGGTCACGGTGCCGGTTCAGGCCAGCCCCGAGCGGGTGCACCGGCTGGTGCCGGCCGCCAAGACGGAGCCAGCCCAGCGCGCCGCCTTCCTGGCCACCTATGGCCAGCCCCATCCCGCACCTCCCAGGAAGCGGGGCCGGCGCCCGTGAGGATTGCCGCGATCCTCTCCGCGCATGACGAGGCCGAGGCCCTCCCGGCGGTGCTGGCCGGGCTGAAGCCCTTCGGCCTGCACCGCATCCTGGTGGTGGATGACGGCTCCACGGACGGTACCGGCGACTGCGCCCGGGCGGCCGGCGCGGAGGTGCTGCGGCTCGAGCCGGGGCAGGGCGGTGGCAAGGGCCAGGCCATGCGCGCCGGCATCGACTACCTGCGCGGAGACAGCTTCGACCTCTACCTGTTCCTGGATGCGGACGGCCAGCACGATCCCGCGGACCTGCAGGGCTTCCTCGACCACCTGGCCGCCCACCCCGCCACGGACTTTCTCATCGGGTCGCGCCACCGGGACCGCGCCCGGATTCCCGCCAAGCGCTGGCGCACCAACGCCCTGGGCAGCTGGACCCTGGGCCGCATCGCCGGGGTCACCTGGGAGGACACCCAGAGCGGCTTCCGCCTGATCCGCAAGAAGGTGCTCGACCGCCTGGACCTGCGCTCCCGCGGCTTCGCCATCGAGATGGAAATCGCCATGAAGGCCGCAGACTGGAAGCTTAACTGGGCCCACATCCCCATCCGCGCCATCTACCATCCGGGACCGCCGAGGAGCCACTTCAGAGGGGTCTTGGATACGTGGCTCATCGCTTGGGAATCCTTGAAGTGCTGAGGCCCGCTGGCGAGAACTGGTAACGTGATCCGATGATCAACCCCCTGGACTGGGACCTTGGCAATGTGCCGCCGGGCGTGGCCTGGGGCGGCGTGGACGAGGCGGGGCGGGGGGCCTGGGCGGGGCCGGTGGTGGCGGCCTGCGCCGTGCTGGATGGGGCGACAGTCCAGAAGTGGGGCCACGTGCTCCGCGGCGTGCGGGACAGCAAGGAGCTCAAGCCCGAGCGGCGGGAGGCTCTGGCGGCGGAGCTGAAGGCGCTCCTGCCCGCCTACGGCATCGCCGAGATCGATGCCCTGGCCATTGACCGGGAGAACATCCTGGAGGCCACCATGATGGCCATGCGCCAGTCGGTGTCGAACCTTACGCTGCGTCCGCGCCTGCTCTTCATCGACGGCAACCGCGGCCCGCGCACCGGGCTGCCCGAGCGCCTGGTGGTGGACGGGGACGCGCTCAGCTGTGCCATCGGCGCCGCCAGCATCCTGGCCAAGGCCCACCGGGACGCCCTGATGATCGGCCTGGAGGAGCAGCACCCGGGGTATGGCTTCGGCCAGCACAAGGGCTACGGCACAGCGCTGCACCGGGCGCAGATCCGGGCCCTGGGCGTGAGCCCGGTGCACCGCATCAGCTACGCGCCCGTGGCCGCGCTGCAGCAGGTCGACGAGGAGCTGCGCGACGCGCTCCGGCACAGCCTCGAGCGCTGCGCCTCCGTGGCCGAGCTGCAGGCCTGGGTGGCCCGGGAGCTCCGTCCCGCCTATGGCCGCCTCAAGCTGATCTGGGTGGAGACCCTGCGCCGCAACTACGCCGATCGGCTGGCGCAGCTGGCGGAGGCCGAGGGCCTGGTCCAGTGACCGACGTGGCCCTGGCCTTGTTACGGCACGGGGACCGCTGGTTCGTCCAGCGCCGGGCCCTGGACAACCCGCTGCTGCCCGGGCTGTGGGAGTTCCCGGGGGGCAAGTGCGAGGCCCACGAGGCGCCGGAGCAGGCCCTGGCGAGGGAGCTGCGCGAAGAGGTCGGGCTGGTCCTCCGCACGGCGCGGGCCTGGCCGGTGCTCGAAGGATCGATCCGGCTGCATCCTTTCCAAGTGGAGGCGGACGGCGTCCCTGCCACAGAGCTGGCCTGGGCCTGGTGCACGGCGGCGGAGCTGCGGCGCCTGCCCGCACCGCCCCGCAACCTCCCGTTACTTGAATGGCTGGCGCGGGAGCCACGGGGCCCGGAACTTCGGGGCGATCCTGCTCATCTGATAGTCTGAAGCCTTCCCGGCCCGGAGCTGTCATGACGCGATTCCTCATTCGGACCTTCCTCTGGGTCCTCGCCGCCTCCGGGCTCTGCGCCCAGCAGGCGCCGCCGACCGAGGTGGTGCTCACCGCCACCAGCAGCGCCAAGCTGGTGCTGGCCATGGCGGCACCCAAGGTCACCGGCGTGAGCGAAGCCACCGTGGGCACGGAGTTTACCGCCGTCCTCAAGCGGGACCTGGACGAGTCCGGCGTCATCGCCGTGCTCCAGGAGCGGCTGCCCGCGGATAGTGCGCCCGTGAAAGCCTGGAAGGAAGCGGGCGCCCAGTGGCTGCTGACGGTCCGGCTGAGCAAGGCGGCCAGCGGCGACCTGCAGCTGGAGGCGTCAGCCGTGGACACCGGCGCCGAGAAGGGCGTGTTCACCCGCACCTACAAGGCCGACAAGATCGTGCCGCTGCGCCATATCGCCCACTCCCTGGCCGATGATCTGGTGGGGCGCCTGACGGGCGACCGCGGCGTGGCCTCCAGCCGCATCGTCTTCGTGCGCGGGCTCGGCAAGGGCGTGAAGGAGATCTTCCAGGTGGACCGCGATGGGGCGGGCCTAATGCAGCTCACCCGGCACGGGGCGCTGACGCTGGCCCCCACGGTGGCCCAGGACGGGCGCCTGGCCTATGTCACCTACAAGGGCGGCGCGCCCGAAGTCTGGGGCCAGCGGCGCCTGAACGGCGACCACCAGAAGCTCTATCCGACCACCAGCACCGGCGGCATGATCTCCATGCTGTCCTCGCCAGCCTGGTCGCCGGACGGCAAGCGCCTGGCCTTCGTGCAGGGCGACCGCCGTGGCAACGCCGACATCATGGTGCTGGACCTGGCCACGGGGCGGGCCCGGCGCCTCACCGACAGCACCGGCATCAACACGGAGCCCAGCTGGAATCCCAACGGCACCCAGCTGGCCTTCACCTCGGACCGCGAAGGCGGCCCCCAGGTCTTTCTCATGCAGGACGACGGCTCGAACCTGCGCAAGCTGACCCAGGAGGGGCTCTACAACGCCAGCCCTGCCTGGAGCCCGAATGGCGCCATGGTGGCCTATGTGTCCCGGTTCGAGGGCAAGTTCGATCTGTTCATCTACAAGCTGGGCGAGGGGAAGGCCTACCAGATCACCACCGGGGTGAGCACCTCGGAGTCCCCGGCCTGGTCGCCAGATGAACGACGATTGGTTTTTACAAGTAATCGCTTCGGCAGCTCCCAGCTCTTCACGACGGACCTCTCGGGACGTCAGATCCTCCGCATGTCCGAAATGGGGGACTGCCAGAGCCCCCGCTGGATCCGCGGAAGGTGAAAAAATAATGACATTCCCCTGACCATGCACCATCTATACTCACCCTTATCAAGGAGGAACAACCCCATGCGATACGGCATCTACATCGTCCCGGCAGCTATTGTGCTCACCCTGGGCAGCCTGGCCTGCAAGCCGCCCAAGACGGCGGAGCAGATCAAGGCGGAAACCCAGACTGCGTTCAACGAGGGCTACCAGGCCTTCAAGGATGGCAAGGCCCGCGCGACCAACCCCTATGTGAACGACAAGGAAAACCCGCACAAGGCGCAGGGCTGGAACGACGGCTGGGACAAGGCCGCCGCCGACAAGGCCGCTGCCGACAAGGCCGCCGCCGACGCGAAGGCCGCTGCTGATCTGAAGGCTGCCGCCGACCGCGCTGCCGCCGACAAGGCCGCCGCCGAGGAAGCCGCCCGCAAGGCCGCCGCTGCCGAGAAGGCCGCTGCCTTCAAGCGCGCCGCCGAGGCTGCGCTCAAGACCATCCACTTCGACTTCGACAAGGCCGAGATCAAGGCCAATGACCGCGCGCTGCTCCAGGGCATCGCCGACTTTATGAAGGCCTTCCCCACCGCCAAGGTCGAGATCGAGGGCCACTGCGATGAGCGCGGCACCAACGAGTACAACCTCGCCCTGGGCAACAAGCGCGCCGCCGGCGCCCTGGCCTACCTGAAGACCCTCGGGGTTGACGAGGCCCGCTTCACCACCATCAGCTACGGCAAGGAGCGCCCGCTCTGCACCGAGGCGAAGGAAGCCTGCTGGAGCCTGAACCGCCGCGGCGAGTTCAAGCTGAAGTAGACCACGTCTGTATCGCGTGAAGCGGGGGCGACTGCCCCCGCTTTTCGTTTAGAATGAAGCCACCTCCGGAGTTCCCATGCGCCGCACGATGATGCTTCCCGCCCTGGCCGCGCTGCTCGCCGTTGGCTGCGGATCCGAGGACCAGCTCCGCCGCGTGGAGCAGGAAGTGGGTGACCTCAAGCTCGAGGTCTTCAAGCTCCGCCAGGCGGTCGAGGACGGCAACAAGAAGGCACAGGCCGACCAGCAGGCCGCCACCGAGTCCCGCACCCAGGACCGCCGGTTCCAGGCGGACCTCCAGGAGAGCCTGCGGCAGGTCCAGGACACCACCCGGGCGCTGAACAACCGCCTCGGCAACCTGCCGCGGACCGCCGGCACGAAGGCGGCTCAGGCCGAAGCGCCCACCCCAGCCGCGGCCACCGAGGACGAGCGGGTGCTGAACGCGGCGGTGGTGGACTACAACCGCGGCAACTACCCCTTGGCCACGGACGGCCTCGAGCTCTGGCTGAAGAGCTATCCCCAGAGCGCCAAGCGCCCCGAGGCCCTGTTCTTCCTGGGCCTCTGCCACTACAACCAGCAGGCCTTCGACAAGGCCCAGCCGGTCTTCGAGCGCATCATCAAGGAGCACGCGGCCTCCTCGCAGTTCCTGCCCGCCAAGCTCAAGCGCGCCCAGTCCCTGCTGAAGCAGGGCCTGAAGCCCGCCGCCGCCAAGGCCTTCCAGGAGCTGGTGAACGGCTTCGCTGGCAGCGCCGAGGCCCGAACCGCCCAGCAGGAGCTCAGCGACCTGGGGCTGTAAGTGCCGCGATCAGTGCCGCGGGTTTGGGGGCGGTGAGGGGGCGCTCGCCGGGGGTCGCCAGCAGGTCGCGGAGGCGCTGATCGCGTTTGCCGAGGGGCAGGGCGGCCAGCTCGGCGCGCGGGACCCAGAGCAGGCCTTCCGGGGCCGGGAAGGAGCGGTCCCTCCGGAGGTGCAGGGGGCTGACCGCCTCGCGGCGGTGGGTGTAGACCTGGGTCCAGCCGGGCCAGGCCCGCAGGGCCGACGCGGGCCCGGTGGCCGCAGGCAGGGCCGTGGCGTCCAGGGTGGGCCAGCGCCAGAGGCCCGCCAGGAGCCCGCTGGCTGCGGGCGGATGGAGCAGGAAGCGCCCTTCGGCTTCCAGGGCCAGCAGCCAGAGCTCCGCCGTGTGCTGTCGGGCCCGCTTCGCCACTGGCGGGATCTCGCGGGTGCGTGCCTGAAGGTGGGCCTCACAGCGGTCCGCCAGGGGGCAGCGGCCGCAGGCAGGCGTGGCCTGGCAGGCGGTGGCGCCCAGCTCCATGAGGGCCTGGGTCAGGCGCGACGGGCCATGGGCGCGCAAGGCCGGCACCAGCCACTCCCGCAGCTCCGCGGCCTGCCTGCGGGGGTCGTCCTCGATCAGCAGCAGCCGGGCCAGCACACGAAAGGCGTTGCCGTCCAGGGCGGGCGTGGGCCACTGGAAGGCGAGGGCACCCACGGCCGCGGCGGTGTAGGGGCCGAGGCCAGGCAGGTCCGCCAGGCCCGCCAGGTTTTTGGGCCAGCCCTGGGCGGCCACCACTGTCGCCGCGGCCTTCAGGAAGCGCGCCCGCCGGTAGTAGCCCAGGCCCTCCCAGGCCTTGTGGACCGAGTCCTCATCCGCCGCCGCCAGGGCCTTGGGCGTGGGGAAGCGGTGCATCCAGAGGAGGAAGTAGGGCACCACCGTGGCCACCTGGGTCTGCTGCAGCATCAGCTCCGAGACCAGCACGGCGTAGGGGTCCGCATGCGGCGCGTCCAGATCCTGCGCCCGCCAGGGCAGCTCCCGCCGAACCCCGTCGAACCAGGGGGCGAGAGGTGCGAGCAGATCTGCAGAGGCGGGCCAGGGCATGGGGGAGAAGCTATCAGGTATTGGCGCAAAGAAAAAAAGCGCCGTTTCCGGCGCTCTTTTTCTTTGGTGCCCGCGAGCAGACTCGAACTGCTACGGCTTGTGGCCACCACCCCCTCAAGATGGCGTGTCTACCAATTTCACCACGCGGGCAACGAGGAACGCCTAGTGTCTCGCAAAGGTCGGACGCGGTCAATGACCGGTCTTGCGGAGACTACTTCTTGGAGGGCGTGTGGGTGGGAGCCGTCACAGGAACCGGGGCTGGCACCGGCATCGGGGCTGCGGGCGCCGGGGCGGTGATGGGGGCCTTGTCGGTGGTCTTGTCGAGGACGGAGCGGCTCTGGCGGATGATCAGGACTTCGATGAAGAGGGTGGTGCCGAGGAAACCTGCGGCCAGCCAGTAGGTGGCCTTGGACAGGAAGGGCGTGGCGCCCTGGGCGCCGAAGGCGGAGTTCGCGCCGCCGCCGCCGAAGGAGGCGCCGAGGCCGCCCTTCGTTCCGGGCTGGAGCAGGATGCCGCCGATCAGGAGGGCACCGAACAGGATCAAGAGGGCGAGGGCAAGGCCATTCATGGAAACTCCGAACCATCTAGTCTGCCACGAAAGGGGCCCTGCGGGGGACTCCAGATTCGCCTAAGAGGTCGTAACAAAACCCGACGCGGCCCCGTGGGGTTTCGTCACGACCTCTAAAGCCGGAGCCCGGCGGGGGTCGGGGCCTGGATCACCCGGTGCAGGGCCCGGGCCTGCTCCACCAGCCGGAGGTAGTCCGAGGGCAGCAGGGCCTGGGGGCCGTCGCTGAGGGCCTTCTCCGGGTGGCAGTGGGTCTCCACCAGGAGGCCGTCGGCGCCCGCAGCCACGCCCGCCAGGCCGCAGGGGATCACCAGGTCCCGCCGACCCGTGGCGTGGCTGGGGTCCACCATCACGGGCAGGTGGGTTAGGGCCTTTGCCGCGGGCACCACGCTGACATCCAGCGTGTTGCGCGCATGGTCCGCCCAGGTGCGGATGCCGCGCTCGCAGAGCACCACGTTCCGGTTGCCTTCGCCCAGCACGTACTCCGCAGCGTAGAGCCACTCCTCCAGGGTGGCGGCGGGCCCTCGCTTGAGCAGGACGGGCTTGCCGCAGCGGCCGGCGCGGCGCAGGAGGGCGAAGTTCTGCATGTTGCGGGCGCCGATCTGCACCATGTCCGCACAGCGCTCCACGGCATCGAAGGTCTCCACCTCCGTGGCCTCGGTGACGATGCCCAGGTCGAACTCCGCGCGCACCGCGGCCAGCAGGTCCAGCCCCTCGAGGCCCAGGCCCTGGAAGGCGTAGGGGCTGGTGCGGGGCTTGTAGGCGCCCGCCCGCAAGAGCCTGCCCCCGGCGTCGGCGATGTAGCGCGCCACCGCGAAGAGCTGCTCCCGGCTCTCCACGCCGCAGGGACCCCCCACAATGGCCAGTTCGGGCCCGCCGATGCCGACCCCGCGCACGTCCACCACCGTGCGCCCGGCCACGGCGTCCGCGCTGGCCAGCTTGTAGGGGCTGGTGATGGGCACCACCCGGCGCACGCCGGCCATGGGCTCGATGCGGTCGGGCTTCAGGGCCTTGGAGGCGTTGGGCGCCACGATGCTCAGGGACTCCGGGGTACGGTTGACCTGGCTGCGGATGCCGGCGGACTCCAGCAGACCCAGGACTTCCCCGACCTGGTCCTGGGTGGCGTCAGATTCCATGAGGATGAGCATGAGGGCCTCGGGGGAGCGCTCATTCTACCGGGAGCCTGGACAGGGCCCCGGTTCGGGCACCACACTGTGCCCGGAAGCACTCATGCTCCTGGAGGTTTCCCATGCGCAGACCGCTCTGGTTCCTTGTCGCTCCCATCCTGCTGGTCCTGGGTTGCACCCGGCCCGAGGTCGAAGCCTTCCGCCAGCGGCCCACGCCTGTCAGCGTCAGCGTGAGCCTGCCGGCCCCGCTCCCGGACCGCGACGGCTTCCAGCAGGAATACGCCTCGGCCCTGCGGGCCCGGCTGGCCACCCGGCTGGTGGTGGTGCCCGAGGGCGTGACACCGCCGCCGGGCGCCGCCCAGCTCCAGGTGGACATCCGGATCTCGGCCGCTCCGGGCCAGCCCAGCCCCGCTGCCATCGGCGTGGCCACCGGGGTGACCATCGGGGCCCTCAGCGCCGCCTCCGGCAACCGCGGCTGGGGCGTGATGGACGGGCTGTTCTGGGGCCTCTTCTTCGGCACCCATGCCGCCGCCCACCAGGATCGGACCCCGTATCGGCTGGGCTACCGCCCCCAGGCGGTGAGCGCCCAGGTGCGGCTCATGCAGCCGGGGAACCCCGAGCCCCTGTGGACCGACTCCGTGGACCCTTCCGAGGTGGTGGAGGCCATGGATCCCCTGCCGCGCGGCTCCCGCGATGACGACGGCCGCATCCGCGAGGAGGAGGCCAAGGGCTTCGCCCGGGTGGTGGTCCAGAAGCTGTCCGCCTACTTCCAGCTGCTCCGGGGCACGGACCAGCGCTTCTTCGGGGATGCGGATGCGCCGCGGCCCCTGGAGCCTTCCACGCCGCCCCCCACGGCCCCGCCCCCGCCGCCGCCCCTGGTGATTCCGCCGCCGCCGGGCTCCGCGCCTGAGCCCAAGCCCAACTGATGGAGGCCCGGGTCATCCGCTGCTCGGGGTGCGGCGCCTCCGTTTCTCCTGAGGCCCCGCAGTGTCCCTACTGCAAGGCCCAGCTGGCCTCGGTGGCCTGCCCCGCCTGCTTCGCCCTAGCGCCCCTGTCCGCCACCCACTGCCCGGCCTGCGGGGCGGCCCTGGCTGCGCGCGGGGCGGACCCCGCGGACGGAGGACCCTGTCCCGCCTGCGCCAAGCCCCTGGCGGCCGCCCGGATCGGTGACCTGCAGGCCCAGGCCTGCGGCGCCTGCGGAGGACTCTGGCTGGACCGGGCCATGTTCGAGCAGCTGGGCGCCAGCCGCGAGCGCCAGGGTGCCGTGCTGGGCAGGCTGCCCGCTGCCGTGGCGCCGCCTGTGCTGGCCATGGAGCCGGTCAAGTACCGGCCCTGCCCGGTGTGCCGTCAGTTCATGAACCGCGTGAACTACGCCAAGCGCTCCGGCGTGGTGCTCGATGTCTGCAAGAGCCACGGCCTGTGGTTCGACCAGGATGAGCTGCGCCGAGTGCTGGCCTTCATTGCCGGAGGCGGCCTGGACCGCGCCCGGGAGCGGGAGATCGAGGACCTGAAGGAGGCCCGCCGCGCCGCGGTGCCGCAGCCCGAACACCCCGCCTCCTACGGCGAGTTCAGCCAGCAGCTGAACGGCACGGGCCACTGGCTCAACGCCGCCGGTTTCGCGGGCCTCGTCGCCGAAGTCGCCGGCGCGTTCCTGGACAGACACTAGAAAAGGATCACAACCAAGACACCAGGAACGGCCAATGACATTAATCCTGCCTTTCCTGGTGTCCGTTTCGCCTATCGGCTTGCCGATCGGCGAAACGGACAGATTCCCGGTGCCTGGGTGGTGAAGTAGGCTTGTCAGCCGGCCTGCTTGACGAGGGCGGCGAACTTGTGGGGATCGAGGCTGGCGCCGCCGACGAGGCCGCCGGCCACCTCAGGGATATTCAGCAGCTCGGGGAAGCTCTCGGGGGTCACGCTGCCGCCGTAGAGGATGGGCACTTCGTAGTCGGTGCAGGCCCCGTGGCGCACCAGCTCGGCGCGGATGAAGCCGTGGGCCTCGAGGACCTGGGGGGCCTCGGCCCGGCGGCCGGTGCCGATGGCCCAGACGGGCTCGTAGGCCACCCACAGGGGGCCGGGGCCGGTCTGGCTGAGGATGGACAGCTGCTGGCCAAGCACGGCCAGGGTCTCCCCGGCGTCGCGCTGGGCCAGGGTCTCGCCGATGCAGAGCAGGGGCAGCAGGTCCCACTGCCAGGCGGCCTTGATCTTCTTGGCCAGGGCCGCGTCGGTCTCGCCGAAGAACTGGCGGCGCTCGCTGTGGCCCAGCACTACGCCCGAGCAGCCCACGTCCCGCAGCTGGGGCATGGAGATCTCACCCGTGAAGGCGCCCTTGTCCTCGGCGTGACCGTTCTGGCCGAACACGTGCAGGCCCTTGGGCCGCACGAGGCCGCTGACCAGGCTGAGCAGCGTGAAGGGGGGGGCGATGCCGACCTCGGCCTGGGGCTCCGCGGCGATGTGGAGGAGCAGATCCTCGCAGAAGGCCTGGGCCTCCTCGGATCGCAGGTTCATCTTCCAGTTGGCGACGACGCAGCGCATGGCAGACCTCACTTGGAAAGGGCGGCGACGCCCGGAAGCTCAAGACCGCTCAGGAACTCCAGGCTGGCGCCGCCGCCGGTGGAGACGTGGGACATCCGGGCCGCGACCCCGGCCTTGTTCACGGCGGCCACACTGTCACCGCCACCCACCAGCACAAAGGCGCCCTTGTCGGCGGCCTCGGCCAGCTCTTCCGCCATGGTCAGGGTGCCGCTGGCGAAGGGGGCCATCTCGAAGACGCCCATGGGGCCGTTCCAGAGCAGGGTCCGCGCGGCGCGGATCTCCGCCGCGTAGAGCGCCACGGTCTCGGGGCCGATGTCCAGAGCCATGCGCCCCGCGGGGATGTTCTGGTCCAGGGTGATGCCGCAGTCCGCGTCCTCCTTGAAGGCGTCCGCGGCCACATGGTCCAGGGGCAGCAGCAGGCGCGTGCCCTTGGCCTCGGCCTGCTTGAGCAACTCCAGGCTCATCTCCAGCTTGTCCTCTTCGCAGAGGCTCTTGCCGATCTCGTAGCCCTGGGCCTTGAGGAAGGTGTAGCTCATGGCGCCGCCGATGAGGATGGCGTCGGCCTTGCCCAGGAAGTTCTGGATGAGCTCGATCTTGTCGCTCACCTTGGCGCCGCCGAAGATCACGACCAGGGGCTTGTCAGGGCTCTCGGTGACCTTGGTCAGGGCCTTGAGCTCCTTCTCCATGAGGAAGCCTGCGGCCACCCGGTCCTTGGGGAAGCGCGCCACCATGCCGCTCACGGAGGCGTGGGCACGGTGGGCCGAGCCGAAGGCGTCGTTCACATAGGTGTCCGCCAGGCGGGCCAGGCTGTCGGCGAACTCCTCCTTGTTCTTGGTCTCGCCCTTCTCGAAGCGGAGGTTCTCCAGCAGCAGGACCTGGCCGGGCTTCAGCGCGGCGGCCTCCGCCTCCACGGCCTCGCCGTTCACGTAGCTGGCCAGGCGGCAGTCAAAGCCCTGCTCCCGGAGCCAGGCGGCCACCGGTGCGGCGCTGTAGGCGGCCTCGAAGCCCTTGCCCTCGGGGCGGCCCAGGTGCGAGGCCAGCACCACGGAGGCGCCCCCGTCCAGCAGGCACTTCAGCGTGGGCAGGGTCTCCTTGACGCGGGTGGCATCCGTGATTCTGCCTTCCTTCAGCGGCACGTTCAGGTCCGCCCGCAGGAAGACCCGGCTGCCCTTGACGTTGAGATCGCGCACCGACTGGAAGGCCATGGCTGCTCCTTGTGCTTGCAAGCCTTTAGTTTGACTTAAGAGTTGGCTCAGTGCCATGCCGCTCGAAGACGCCGATCCAGCGGGGGCTGTCGCTGGTGAAGGGCTCACCGGTGTAGTTGCCGAGCACGGTCCGGACGCGAAGCCCCGCGGCGCGGGCCAGCTCCTGCAGCTCCGCGGGGTGGTAGAGCTGGACGCTCTCCAGGGCCTCCCGGACCTCGCCGGTGTCCAGGCGGGTGAGGGTCATGCGCTTCATGAGGCGGTCGCCTTCGATGGTCCGGCGGCTCCGGATGCGGGTGCCCTTGCGCTCGGCGGTGTCCTCGGGGACCAGGGTCCGCTCCACCAGGTCGGCGTTCAGGTAGTCCAGTAGGAACACGCCGCCGGGGCGCAGCAGGCCCGCGAGGTGCTGCAGCAGGGCGCGGTTCTCCTGATCCTCGAAGTAGCCGAAGGGCGTGAACCAGAGGCAGGTGCCGCTGAGGGAGCCGGGCCGGAGGGGCAGGGTCCGCATGTCGCCGCGCAGCAGCCAGGGGCGCAGCTCGGCAGGAGCCAGGCCCAGCAGGGCCCGGGAGAGGTCCATGCCGAAGGCCGCGGGGTTCACCCCGCGCAGCACCTCCAGATGCCGGCCCGACCCGCAGCCCAGGTCCAGCACGGGGCCCGCGGCCAGCTCCGGCGCGACCCGCAGGGCCAGCTCCACCGCCCGGCGGGCTTCCGTGGTGTCCCGGTGGGCATAGAGCTCGGCATAGTCCTCGTCAAACCACTCCTCGAACCAGTCGGCCAATGGACATCCCTGAAAACCCCAGAGTATCCAGGGCAGGGCTCCGCAGCCGCATCCGAAAGTGCGGCGGTTGGCTCGGCTACAATAGAAACTCCAAAGGAAACCCATGCTGCGCCCTGAACACCTTGAAGACCAAGTCCACTTCCTGCTCTCGAGCCTGATCCAGCGTGAGCTCCGCGACCCGGAGCTGGGTTTCCTCACCGTCACGGCCGTACGCCTGACGGCGGACCGCAGCATTGCCCGGGTCTATTTCACGGTGCTGCCCCCCAACGGCGGTGACCAGGAAGCCCAGAACGGCCTCACCCGCAAGGCCCTGGGCCGCGCCGCGGGGTTCCTCCGCACCCAGCTGGCCGCCCGGCTGAAGATGAAGCGGGTGCCTGAGCTGCGGTTCTTCCCGGATGGCACGCTTGATGAAGGCAACCACCTGGAGACCATCCTCGCGGAGCTCGAGAAGGAGCGCGCCGCGCGGCCTCCAGAGCCCGAGGAACCCGAGAACCCCGAAGCCGCTGGAAAGCCGGACGCCTGAATGGTCGAGTCGGGCATCCACCTCGTCCACAAGGCCGTGGGCCGCAGCAGCTTTGACGCGGTGCGGGACTTCAAGCGCCGGGCCTTCGAGGCTGGCCAGAAGAAGCTGGCCCTGGGCCACGGCGGCACCCTGGATCCCTTCGCCGAGGGCCTCCTGCTGGTGCTGGCGGGCCAGGCGACGCGCCTCATGGACCTCATGCACCCCCTGCCGAAGACCTACCTGGCTGAGGTCCACTGGGGCCTGGAGACGGACACCTGCGACCTGCAGGGCCTGCCGGTGCTCACCGGCGACGCCGCGCACCTCACGCCGGAGATCCTGGACGCGGCCCTGGCGCCGCTCCTGGGTTGGACCGAGCAGGTGCCGCCCACCACCAGCGCCAAGAAGATCGACGGCGAGGCGGCCTACAAGAAGGCCCACCGCGGCGAGGAAGTGATCATGAAACCCTGCCGGGTCTTCCTGCTCTCGGCCCGCTGGCTGGCCCACGACCTGCCCCGGTCCAGCACCCTGGAGCTCACCTGCCGGGGCGGCTACTACGTCCGCAGCCTCGCCCGGGATCTGGGCCGGACCCTGGGCTGCGGCGCCCACCTGGCGGCCCTGCAGCGCACGGCCATCGGCCCCTGGATCGATCCCGGCGAGGGGCAGGAGCGCCTCCTCACCGGCGCGGACCTGGTGCCCTGGTGCCCCGTGCGGGAGCTCAGCGACGCCGAGGCCGAGCACCTGGCCCACGGCCGCGCCATCCCCCTGGGCGAGTCCCTGCCGCCCACCTGGACCCTGCCCGAGGGCTTTCCCGATCCCGGCGCCCCCCTCCGCGCCCTGCACCAGGGGCGCCTGGTGGCCCTGCTTAGGACCACCGAAGAAGGCCTGCGCACCTTCGCCAACCTGCGCGGCGGGCTGTAGGTCAACGTGATGCTGGCCGCCTGCTGCGGGGGTTGCTACCATCAGCGGCGAGCCGGTCGGGGGTTGCTGCCGCCGGTGTTGAGGGGACTCCCATGCTGAAGACTCTGCGTTTCCTTCCCCTGGCTGCGTGCCTGGTGGCCCTCGCACCGGTGGCCATGGCGGATGATGCGGCCACTGCCGCGAAGCTGGTGGGAACCTGGGAAGGCAAGTGGATGTTCGCTGACATGGGCGGCAAGCTGGTCGTGAAGATCGATGCCGCCACCGGCAACGTCCTCAAGGGCAGCTCTGTGTGGTATGGCACGGCCGTGGGCGACTTCCAGGACACCTTCACCAAGGCCAAGGTGAAGGGTCAGAAGGTCGAGTTCCCCGAGCCCACCATGGACTTCGAAGCCACGCTCTCCGAGGACGGAACAGCCATGGAGGGCAGCTGGACCTCCCCCATCGCCACTGGCGGGCTGAAGCTTCAGCGCAAGGCGAACTGATCAGGGGCGGAGCGCCTCGACGGACTTGATGCCCCAGGCAAAGGCTTCCTCGTTCAGGGGGATCAGGGCGCACTTGTCCTTCAGGGCCACGCGGATGGCGTCCAGGAAGGTCTCCTTCGGGAAGATGCCCGTGGCGGCCTGCAGCGCGCCCAGGGCCACGATGTTCTTCACGACGGCCTTGCCCAGGTCCGTGGCGATGCCGGTGAAGGGCACGGGGAAGACCTTGATGCTGGGATCCAGCAGCGGGGCGTCGGAGACCACGGAGCAGTCGTAGATGACGGTTCCGCCCTTGCGGACGGTGGGGCCGAACTTGGCCAGGCTCGGGGCATTGAAGGCGATGAGGATCTGCGGATCGGGGGAACCCGGGTTCAGCACCTCCTCCTCGGCCACGTGGACATCGGCGTAGGAGGTTCCCCCGCGGCTCTCGGGGCCGTAGCTGGGGATGTGGGTGGCGTCGAAGCCCTCGTTGATGCCGGAGCGGGCGATGAGCATGGCCGCAGTCTGGGCGCCGTCGCCGCCGGACCCTGCCAGCTTGAGCGAGATGTCACTGGGGGCGAGGTGCCTGGGGAAGCCCTCGCAGTGCCGGACGGGATGCTCGTAGGAGGCACCGGCGAGCTGGAGGATCTTCCCGCCCTCGAAGCTGGGCGGGTTCCGGTGGAACCAGGGCTCCACCGTGACGTCCTTCTTCACGCCCAGGGGAAAGACCGGCTCCATGAAGTCCTTGACCCAGCTCTCGGTCTCCTCGGGGCTCATCTTGAGGTGGGTGGGGCACTCGGCCAGCACCTCGATGAACGAGTAGCCGCGGCCCTCCACCTGGTTGCGGAGCGCCTTGCGGATGGCCTTCTTTGCCTTGACGCGCTGCTTGGCGTCGAAGAGGGCCACGCGCTCCACGTAGATGGGGCCGTCGAGGCCCGCGATGATCTCGGCCATCTTCATGGGCTGGCCGTTGAACTGGCTCCGGCCCGTGGGGCAGGTGGTGGCGGTCTGGCCCATGAGCGTGGTCGGCGCCATCTGGCCGCCGGTCATGCCGTAGATCGCGTTGTTGATGAAGATCACGGTGATGGGGGCGCCCAGCTGGGCCGTGGCGATGGTCTCGGCGAGGCCGATGGAGGCCAGGTCCCCGTCCCCCTGGTAGCTGATGACCACGCTGTCGGGGTTGGCAAACTTGTGCCCCAGGGCCACCACGGAGGCGCGCCCGTGGGCGGCCTGGCTGTTGCCCACGTCGAAGTAGTAGTAGAGGAACACCGAGCAGCCCACGGGGCTGATGGCCACCGTGCGGTCCTGCACGCCCAGCTCGTCGATGGCCTCGGCCAGGAACTTGTGGGCCAGCCCGTGGCCGCAGCCGGGGCAGTAGTGGGTGGCGTGGCCCTTGAGGCCCTGGGCGTGGGAGTGACGGTCGAACTTGTCGTAGATGACGCTGGCCTTGCTCATGCGAGCACCTCTTTCTTGCCCAGCACCTGGGCCAGGATCTCGTCCTGCTGGGGCAGGATGCCGCCCATGCGGCGCACGGATTCGAGCTCCGGGTAGTCCCGGACCCCGGCCTTGCTGAGCGCCAGGCGGACCTCGTTCTCCAGCTGGCCGGCGCTGGCCTCGACCACCACCAGGCGCTCGGCGCCCTGCAGGGCGGCCTTCAGGGCCTCGATGGGGAAGGGCCAGAGGGTGATGGGCCGGAACAGGCCCGCCTTGATGCCCTGGTGGCGCAGCTCCTGCACGGCGCCCTTGGCGGTGCGGGCCGGCGTGTTGCAGGCGATCAGGATCACGTCGGCGTCCTCGCAGCGGAAGGACTCAGAGCGGACCTCCACCTTCATGGCCTCGTACTTGGCGTTCAGGTGGACGTTGTGGGCCTCGAGGTCGGTCTCCGTGAGGAAGATCGAGGAGATGAGGTTCTTGCGGTGGAGGGCATCGCCGTAGACCGCCCACTTGGGAACTCCGGGCTTGAGCATGGTCTCCGGCAGCTGCACCTTGCCCGTCATCTGGCCCAGGTAGCCGTCGCTGAGAATGACCACCGGGTTGCGGTACTTGAAGCTCAGCTCGAAGGCCAGGATGGTGAGGTCCAGCATCTCCTGGGGCGTGGAGGGTGCCAGCACCAGGGCCTGGGTGTTGCCGTGGCCCAGGCCGTGGCAGGCCAGCTTGATGTCGGACTGTTCGGGGGCGATGTTGCCCAGGCCCGGCCCGCCGCGCATGACGTCCACGAAGACGCCGGGCAGCTCCGAGCCGATCATGTAGGAGACGCCCTCGAGCATCAGGCTGAAGCCGGGCGAGGAGGTGAAGGTCATGGTGGGCAGGCCCGCGCCGGCGGTGCCGTACATCATGTTCACGGCGGCGACTTCGCTGACCGCCTGGAGGAAGGTGCCGTCCAGCTTGGGCAGGAACTTCGCCATGAGCTCGGCGCCCTCGGTGGACGGGGTGATGGGGTAGCCGTAGACGTGGCGGCAGCCGGCGAGGATGGCGCCGATGGCCGAGGCGTAGGTGCCCTTGATGACCAGGGGCTCGGTGCGGGGCAGGGGCAGCACCACCGAGGGCACATCCTGGGGCTCGGGGGCGTCGCTGGGCTTCACGCCGTAGAGCTTGGCGGGATCCTCCAGCTCGAACTTGGGGATGGGCCCCTCGTGGGCGGGCCGCAGGCCGTAGGGCTCGGGGCAAGCGTCCATGCAGAGGCCGCAGGCGTTGCAGCTGGTCAGGTCGAGCTCCACGGGAACCAGACCCGTGAGGGGGTTGATCTGGTGGCCGGCGGTGATGCAGCCCTTGGCGCAAGCGTCGATGCAGCGGCCGCAGCCCTTGCAATACTCCGGCAGCAGGAAGGGTTTGGGTCGTTCTTTGAGGGCCATGGGGCCTCCGTGGCGGGACTTTGGTCCCTCTTGCGCTGAAGTGTCGAGCCCGTTCCGTGTGTCTGGGATCACAAGCGGCCATCGACGCAGACCACCGCCGACCGATGGGCACAGAACCCACCCCAGGCGAGGCGGTCTGTGCCTGTCTTCGGCTGGGGCCGCGCTGGGGTCCCTTGTCTACCGCCCAGGGCCTACCGATCACCCCAGTGCAGCTTCTGCTGGAGGAGGGCAAAGAAGTCCAGGCCGGGCTGCTGGAGGAGGGTGATGCGGCTGTCGGCCTGGTAGAGCCGGACCTCGTCGCCGGGCAGCACCCGGTGGCCCACCTGGCCATCCAGGGTGAGGTGCGCGTCCTCGGCGTCCATGAGGGTGATGCTGATGGGCCAGCGGGCCGGCACCACCGAGGGGCGCAGGGTCAGCGTGTGCGGACAGATGGGGGCGATGACGAAGGCCTCCAGGCTGGGGTGCATGATGGGGCCGCCCGCGGACAGGGCGTAGGCGGTGGAGCCCGTGGGCGTGGCGACGATGAGACCATCGGCCTTCATGGGACCCGCGTCCTGGTCGCCCACCCGCAGGCGCATGTCCATGATCCGGGCCAGGGCACCCTTGGCCAGGACGGCATCGTTGAGCACGGGCTGGCGGGCCAGGCGGGAGCCGTTCCGCCAGAGCTCGGCTTCCAGCATGGGCCGCACGTCCGGCACCAGCTGCCCCGCCAGGAAGGCCTCCACGGCCTCCACGGCGCCGGACACGGGATGGGCGGTGAGGAAGCCCAGGGAGCCGAGGTTGATGCCCAGGATGGGCGTGCCGCGCAGACCCACGCGGCGGGCGGCGTAGAGCAGGGTGCCGTCGCCGCCCAGGACCAGGCAGAGGTCTGCGGGCGGCTGGCCGGAGCCCAGGTCCGGATCCACACGCAGCCGCGTCGGTGGCAGGCCCGCGAGGGCCCAGGCCTCTTCGATGCCGGGCTCTCCGACGATCTCCCAGCCGGCCTGCAGAAATTTCGGCAGGGCGTCCCTCAGGGTGGAGGCCAGGTGCGGGGATTTGACCTTGGCCACGAGAATCAGTCGCTGGAGCATGCCCACACTCTAGCCGCATCCAACGCTATCCTTGATCACATGGTCTCAAAATTGGCATCCCTCTCCCAGCCAGCCCGTCGCTGGCTCCGTCGCGGCCTCCTGATCCTGGTCATCTTCTCGGGTGTGGGCGCCCTCGCCCTGGCGGTGTCCTGGTCCTTCATGTCCCGGGACGCCGACAGCTTCCTCACGATGTTCGCCCTGCGGGTGCCGAAGACCATCACCAAGGTCCTCGACCAGGGCGGCAACGTCATCGGCATCTTCGCCGAGGAGCACCGCGTGGTGATCCCCTACGGCGACATCCCCAAGGCCTTCGTCAACGCGCTGGTGGCTACGGAGGACACGGACTTTTGGGACCACAGCGGCATCTCGCCCCGGGGCTTTCTGCGTTCGGGCGTGAACTTCGTCACCAGCCTCGGCCGGCGCCGGGAGGGCGGTTCCACCCTGACCATGCAGCTCATCCGCACCGTGACGGCCAAGCGGCAGAAGCGCCTGGACCGCAAGCTGAAGGAGATCATCCTGGCCCGCAAGCTGGAGAAGGCCTACTCCAAGAAGCAGATCATGGAGATGTACGCCAACGAGGTCTACTTCGGCGGCGGCCGCTACGGCATCGAGGCCGCGGCGGAGTTCTACTTCGGCAAGAGCGCCCCGCAGCTCAACGTGGAGGAGTGCGCGCTGCTGGCGGGCCTGGTCCAGAATCCCAACTGGTACAACCCCTACAACCCGGATCCCAAGGCCCGGGCCGCGGCCAAGTCCCGCCGCAACCACGTGCTGATCCGCATGGTCAAGGAGGACTACCTCAAGGCCGCTGAGGCCGGTCCGCTCATCGAGAAGCCCATCCGCCTCGCCCGGGAGAACGCCCGGGAGGAAGCGATCGCGCCCTACGTGGTGGAGGAGGTCCGCAAGTACCTCTACGAGAAATACGGTCGCGAGCAGGCCCTGAACGGCGGCCTGGAAGTCACGACCACCGTGAACAGCCTCTGGCAGGAGACCGCCAACGAGGCGGTGCGCGTGGGCCTCAAGGCCGTCGATCGCCGCCGGGGCTTCCGCAAGGAGGCCGTGCAGTTCGTGAGCGATCCCGAGACGACCCAGCTCAACGGCTGGAAGCGCTACTTCGAGAACGGCGACAGCGTCCGCGGGGTGATCCTCGGCTGGAAGGGCGGCAAGGCCCTGGTGCGCATCGGCAAGACAGAGCTTGAAGTGCCGGAGGCCGCCTTTGCCTGGGCCGGCAAGGACATCCAGAAACTGCTGCCCCGGGGCGCGGCGCCGCAGTTCAGCGTCAAGACCGCCCAAGACGGGACGCCGAAGAGCCTCGAGCTGGACCAGGATCCCCAGGTCGAAGGTGCCCTCATGGCCGTGGATCCCTTAACCGGCGAGATCCGCGCCATGGTCGGCGGCTACGACTTCAACCGCTCGAAGTTCAACCGCTCCACCCAGGCCCTCCGGCAGGTGGGCTCCACCATGAAGGCCTACGTCTATGGCGCGGCCCTCACCGCCGGGAAGACACCCGCGACCCTGGTCCAGGACGTGCCCACCCGCTTCCTGGACACCGTGGACTTCCTCACCGTCACCCACCCGGACGGCAGCTCGGAGTTCAAGCCCCTGCGGGCCGGCGTGAAGCCCTACGAGCCGCGCAACTACGAGCGGGACTTCTGGGGCCCCATCATCCTGTGGGAGGCCCTGCGGGACTCGCGCAACGTCCCGGCGGTGCGCACGCTCGAGGAGACCGGCGTCCTGAACGTCATCGACTTCGCCCGGAAGTGCGGTCTCACCGGCACCATCCCGCCCTATCCCAGCATGGCCCTGGGCTCCGCGGACCTGACCCTGCGGGAGATGGTGCGCGGCTACGCCACCATCGCCAACGGCGGCCTCCAGTCGCCTGCCCCCTTCTTCATCAAGAAGGTGACGGACCGCAACGGCAAGGTGCTGGAGAGCCACGGCAGCGCCGCCTCTGAGCAGGTGCTGGATCCCCAGAGCACCTTCCAGCTCATCCAGTGCCTCCAGGGCGTGGCCACCAGCGGCACCGGTGCCCGCAGCAACGAGCTTGGGTGGCCCGTCGCCGGCAAGACCGGCACCACGGACGAGCACACGGACGGCTGGTTCATCGGCTTCTCCACCAAGGTCGTCTGCGGCGTCTGGGTGGGGCTCGA
>JAAXXS010000186.1 GCA_013334395.1 Holophagaceae bacterium
GACCTTGAGCGCCTGCTGGGCGTGTGGCTGCAGACCCTCTCCGCCGACTCAGTGCTGGCGCTGCGGGCCGCCGCCGCGCCGGGACACCTGCTGCTGGCCCTGGAGTCCGCCCTGCCACCGCCCCCCGCCCCCCCGGGCTGCGAGCCCCTGCGGGACCGCGTGCGCTGGTCTGGCTCTGGGCGGCCCCTGGGCGCCCTCCTGGACCGCGCCTTCCACTGCGCGGACGCAGACCTGCCCACCCTGGCCCAGGCCCACCCGGACCTGGCCTTTGTCTCGCCTGCCTTCATCCGGCTGCCCTTCGGCCCCCTGCAACTGGGCGTCTCCGCCCCTGCCGCGTCGCCCCTGAAGCTGCGGGCGGAGCAGGAAGAAGCCCGCGGCACCCGCGAGGCGCTGCTGGACCGCCTGGAAGACCTGGAGGCCCGGCGTGGACTGGGCGGCGACGAGGCCCGGGCCGCCCGCGAGCGGTCCCTCGAGATCGACGAGGACCTGCGGACCCTGCACCGGCGGGTCGAAGGCCAGAAGGCCCAGCAGGCTTCCATCGAGGGCCAGCTGGCCGAGATCCGCGCCGCCAGCGAGCGCGCCGACACGCTGTGGGAGCAGATCGAGAACGAGATCAAGCGGCTCCAGGGCCTGCTGCGCGAGCTGGACGAGCACCCCGAGGAGGCCGGCGACGCCGCGCTGGAGGAGGCCATCCTGGCCGCCGAGGACGTGGTGCGCGAGGCGCGCCACCGCCTGGACGGGTGCCGGGACCAGCGCATGGAGGCCGCCCGCAGCCGGGATGCCGCCTGGGCCGAGCGGGATGGCCACGAGCGCCACCTGCAGCTCACCCAGCGGGGCCGCTTCGACCTGGAGGCCGAGCGCCTGCGGCTGGAGGCCGAGTCCGCCGAGCAGGCCGAGCGGGCCGAGGTCTGCACGCTGCGCCTGAGCGAGCTCGAGACCGATTCCCAGACCCTGCTCCAGGAGCGGGAGGTCGTGCAGGCGCAGGCCCAGGAAGCGCAGCCCCGGCTGGAGCTGGGCATGGAGACCCTGCGCGTCCAGGAACGGAACGCCCGCGAGCTGCAGGAGGCCCTGGAGAATGGCCGGGCCCAGCACCAGGAAGTTCTGCTCCATGGGGCCCAGGTGCAGGGCAGCCAGGAGGCTCTGGCCAAGGAAGTCGAGCTGGCGCTGGGGCTGGAAGTGCCGGCCTTCCTCGCGGGCCTGAGCGAGGCCGAGCGGGAGGCCTGGGAGGAAGGCGAGCTGGTCCACCAGACCCGCCTGAACGAGCTGCAGGGCCGGCGCATGGAACTGGGCGGCGTGAACCCCCTGGCCATCCAGGAGCTGGAGGAGGCGGAGACCCGGCTGGCGTTCATGGACGAGCAGCGCGCGGACGTCACCAAGGCCATCGGCAACCTGGAAGCCACCATCCAGGAGATCAACGTCACCAGCGAGGAGCGCTTCCGGGAGGCCTTCGACTACGTCAACCTGCGGTTCCAGGAAGTCTTCCGGGAGGCCTTCGGCGGGGGCAGCGCCCACCTCAGCCTGGAGGATCCCAAGAACCTGCTGGAGTGCGGCATCGAGATCACCGCCCAGCCCCCGGGCAAGTCCGCCAAGGCGCTCACCCTGCTGAGCGGAGGCGAGAAGGCGCTGACGGCCATCTCGCTGCTCTTTGCCATCTTCCACTTCAAGCCCAGCCCCTTCTGCGTGCTGGACGAGGTGGACGCGCCCCTGGACGAAGCCAACGTGGGCCGCTTTGCCGCCATGGTCCAGAAGATGAAGGCTGACACACAGTTCATCGTCATCACCCACCAGAAGCCCACCATGGTCGCCGCCGACACCCTCTACGGCGTCACCATGGAGGAGGCTGGCTGCTCCCGGCTGGTCAGCGTGCACCTCCGGGAAGCAGAGGCATTGGTCTGATACTTGTGTGTAACAAAAAGGGGTTGACGGGGCCATTTTCGCCCCCCTGAACGGTGATTAAGGGGCTTTCGCCTGCGGGAGGCGAAAGAAAGCGGAAAATGTGGAAAACCCCATTTCTCGACGAGCTGTCAGATCCTGCGAATAGCATCAATATAAATATAGATATTATTTGATTTATAATCAGGCAATTTTGCCCATTTCATGCCTGGAAATCCATATCTAGACAAGGTTTAGAGGCTGCGTACCAGGCAAATCCGCAGGCTTTTCCACACCGGCCCAAGGCGGTCCTGGAAACGCTTGAAAACAGATGGGTGACGAAGTTGTGACCGAAGGGTCAAGCCTCGGATTCCAAGTACTCCGGGCGGAGCCACTCGTGGAGGGTGTCTTCCCCGACACCCAGCTGGGCCAGGTGCTCCATGGCCATCTTGAGGCTCTGCCCTTCATCCCGGCAGATGAACAGCCGCTGCTTCCAGGCCTCCACCGCCTGGGGGCGAAGCTCCGGCTCGCCGTCGTCCATGCGCTTCTGGAGCACGAAGCCGAGGTTGTTGGCGGCCTTGCGGTGGTGGGGCTCCAGGGTGAGGGCCTTCACGTAAGCCTCGGTGGCTTCCTTCAGCTGCTTGCTGCCCTCAAGGGCGACGCCCTTGGCGTTCCAGACGTCCGCGTCCTCCGGGGCCAGCACCATGGCCTGCTCCACCATGCTCAGCTGGTCCTCCCGGCGGTTGGCGAAGCGGTAGACCTCGGACAGGCCCAGGTAGGCGCTGTACTCGCCCGGATCCATCTCGAGGGCTTCCAGGAAGGACTGCTCGGCGGCGGGACCCTGATGCGTCTCCAGCAGCACATACCCGAGCTGAACCTGGATGTCCGCGGCGTCCGGCTCGCGCACCAGCGCTTCGCGGTAGCAGCGCAGGGCATCGTCCCAGCGGCTCTCCTCGCGGGCCATGTCGCCCAGCGCAGCCCAGGGGTTCGAGGCGTCGGGATCGGTCTCGGCGGCCAGCGTGAAGTAGGACAGCGCGCCGTCCCGGTCGCCCATGTCGCGCTTCAGCTCGCCCAGCAGCGCCTGGGCCTCGGCTAGCACCGGCGCGGGCGGCGCCAGCAGCATCAGGGTGTGAAGCTGCCCCTGCGCCAGCTCCAGGTGGCCCTGCTCGCTGAAGATCTCCGCGAGGATGAAATAGCTGGCCGGGTCGGTGACATGAAGGCTGCGGGCTCGCTGGATGCAGCGCAGGCCCTCGGCCAGCTCGCTGCGGTGGAGGAGCAGCTCTCCCAGGGCGTGCCAGCCCCAGTAGTAGGCCTCCTCGGCCTGCAATGCGGCCACGAGCTGAACCTCGGCGCCCGGCAGATCGCCCAGCTGCTCCATGGCGATGGCCAGGAGGCGCAGGGTGCGGGGATCCCGGGGGCTGAGGCTGAGCGCCTTCAGCAGCCAGGCCTTGGCATCGGCGGGCTGGTTGAGGTGCAGCTGCACCAGGCCGGCCAGCTCGAGGGCCTTGGGGTCCTGGCCGTTGAGGGCCAGGGCCTGACGCAGGGCGTGTTCGGCGCCGTCGGGGTCCTGCAGGAGCAGGCGGAGGTAGCCCAGATTGCGGAGGTGGCTCCCCTCGGTGGGGTGCTCGTCGCGGAGGGACTCCAGCTGGCCCAGCAACTCCGGACCTTCTTCGTCGCCATCGTGGTCGCTGAAGCAGAGCAGGCGCTCGAACCAGGCCTCCGCATGGGAGCGATCCTCCGCCAGCAGCTGGTCCAGGATCTCCCGGGCCTCCTCGTGACGGGCACGGCCGTTGAGGGCGCGGGCGAGGCCGAGGCGGTCATCGAAAGAGGACGTGGCGGCGCTTTTCAGCGCGGTCAGTCCGGGATCTAGCAGCTTTAACCAGGGGCGTGCCATGGGATGCCTCGTAAGGGAGTCCAGGGTAGCACCTGGGCGAAAGAAGAAGAGGTGCTGGAGCGGGAGTCCGGCTTCAGGCGCCCAGCGCGCGGGCGATGCCCTCGCAGAGCAGGCTTGCCATGGCATCCCGGGTCTCCACGGTGCCGGAGCCGAGGTGCGGCAGCAGGACCGTGCGGGGCGCCTGGAGCCAGCGGGGATTGAGGTTCGGCTCCCCCTCGTAGACATCCATCCCCGCGCCGCCCAGGTGGCCCGAGGCCAGCAGGTCGATGGCGGCGTTCTCGTCCAGGATGCCGCCCCGGGCGGTGTTGATGATCACGGCGCCCGCGGGCAGGCGTTCCAGGGCCGCGCGATCCAGCAGGCCGCGGGTCTGGTCGGAGAGGGGGCAGTGGAGCGACAGGAAGGCGCTTCGGGGCAGCAGCTTGCCCAGCGGCAGACGCGGGGCCCGGCCGGTGCCGAAGTCCACCTCGCCCCCCGCGCCCGTGCGGTCCCAGAAGAGCGGCTGCATGCCCAGGGCCTGGATGCGCCGGGCGAAGGCCTGGCCGATGGGACCGCTGCCGAGGATGCCGCAGACCTTGCCGGGCAGCCCGGGACCCAGCAGCTGGTCAGGAGCCCAGCCGGTCCAGCTGCCGGTCCGGACCATGCGCTCCCCCTCCGCCACCCGGCGCGTGAGGGCCAGGAGCAGCGTCAGGGCCAGGTCCGCCGTGGCATCCGTGAGCACGCCCGGGGTGTTCACCACGGCGATGCCCCGGGCCTCGCAGGCCTGCAGGGGCAGGTGGTTCACGCCCACGGAGCAGGTGCCCAGGACCTTCAGCTGCGGGGCCCGCTCCAGGTCCGCTTCCGTGATGGGCTCCGAGACGATGACCGCCAGGGCCTCCGCCTCAGGCAGGGCCGCTTCCCAGGCCGCCGACCGGTAGGGCGCGACGAGCAGCTCGGGATAGGTCGCGCCGAGCGCAGCCAGGGCTGGCCCGGTGAAGGGAGAGGTGGAGAGGATCCGGATGCTCATCGCTGGAGGGCTTTCAGGGCCTGGCGGAGCGCCTCGGCCAGGGGGGGTTTCGAGGCGCGGAGACCGGCGACGATCGGCAGCACCGCGTCCTCCCGGAAGCCGAGGTTGGTCAGGGCCGAGCGCAGGCTCTCCTCCCAGGGATCTCCCGAGGGCAGGCCCGAGAGTCCGTCCAGGCCCGTGAGGCCGCCCAGCTTCTCGGAGAGCTCGAAGCACATCTTCTCGGCGGTCTTCTTGCCCACGCCGGGAATGCGGGTGAGG
>JAAXXS010000187.1 GCA_013334395.1 Holophagaceae bacterium
CCCCTTCCCCACCCGCTGCTGGAGCTGGCGCGTGGCGGGACTCTCCACGTAGAAGACGCCGATGCTGTCGCCCCGGGCCAGCAGGGCCTGGGTGGCGGGGTCGTTGCGGGAGTGGGTGCCGGGGTCCGCCGGCACGGCGTCGCCCAGCACCGCGTAGGCGTCCCGCAGCACGGCGAGGCTGCGGTTGCCCAGCAGGTCGATCTTCACCAGGCCGTAGTTCTCCACGCCGTCCTTGTCCCAGCTGGTGATGGACACGCCCTCCTTGGCCGGGGCGGGCTGGAAGGCCGTGTGCGTCCACAGGGGACCGGGCGTGACGAGGGTGCCGCCGGGATGCACCGAGAACTGGTGGAAGTGGCCCTTCAGCCCGGCGGCCTGGCGCAGGATGGCGTCCCAGACGGGGTTCTCGGCGGCCCGGACCAGGCCGCCCTCCCAGCCGCGGACGTAGCGGGCCAGCTGCTTCATCTCGTGCTCGGGCCGACCGTGGGCCTGGGCCACGGCCCGCAGGACCCCCTTGGCCTTGAAGAACGCATGATTCGACACCATGGCCACCCGGTCCCGGCCATAGCGCTCGAAGACGGCCTGGATGACGCGGTCCCGCTCGTCCCAGGCGAAGTCGATGTCCATGTCCGGCGGATCCTTCCGCTCCTTCGTGAGGAAGCGCTCGAACATCAGGTTCGTGGCCACGGGATCCACGTTGCTGAGCTGCAGCGCGTAGCTCACCAGGGAGGCCGCGCCGCTGCCCCGGCCGCAGATGCGGCTGGGGATGCCCTCGTGCTTCAGCGCCTGCACGATGTCCTGCACCAGCAGGAAGTACCGCGCGAACCCCTTGTAGGAGATCAGGTCCAGCTCCTGCTCCAGGCGGGCGAGGATGTCCCCGCGCAGCACCGGGAAGCGCGCCGCCACGCCCGCCTGCACCCGCTCCCGCAGCAGGGCGTCCAGGTCCGTCTCCTCCTGTCCCAGGGGCCGGGCCACCACCCACTCGCCCCAGGGCATGGACCAGCCCGCCACGCGCTCCAGCAGGGCGGCGGTGGTCCGCGCCACGGCGGGCTCGGCGAAGGGGAAGCGGGCCTCCCAGTCGCGCCGGGGCACGGCGGCCTCGGCGGGCTCCCACAAACTCTCGGTGCGGACCAGGGTGGCCTGCTGCGCGATGGCGCGCTTGAGCCGGTGCATCTCCAGGCCCTCGGCCGTGCGGAAGCGCAACACCTGGGGCGCGGCCACGGAGAGGCCCGCCGCCAGCGCGGCCCGGGCCTCCTGCGCCCGGCGGGGATGGCCCAGCAGCACCGCTTCGAAGCCCTCCCGCAGCAGCGCGTCGAGGCCCGCCCGGTCCTCCGCCAGCAGCACGCAGTCCCGGGGCGGCTCCGGCGCGCCCAGGCCCGGGATGGCCAGCTCTGGCCGCGCCTCGTGGGCCAGGGCCGTGAGCAGCCGGTTGAGGGCGCCGTGGCCTGCGTCCGAGCAGGGCAGCGCGCCGTAGCCGTGGCCCCGCCAGGTGAAGCGGCTGCCCAGGTGCAGGCGGAAGTCCGTCCAGGCCGGGTCCGGCGGCAGGCCCTCCAGCTCCCGGGCCTGACGCATCCACGCCAGGGTCTCCCGCAGCTTGGGGTAACCCGCCGTCCCCTGGTCCCAGCAGACCAGGTCCCGGTAGCCCAGGCCCTGGGCCACCCGCAGCAGCTGCGCCGCCGGATAGACCCCTTCTCCCACACTGAAATCGGAAATGCCGAGGACGAACATGGCGCGCCAATCGAAGGGTGCTCGGAATCGCCAGAGGCGATTCCGAGAGGGAAAAGACAGCGCGGCTCTGCGTTGATTTTTGGTTGGGCTTTGAGGTCTCAGCCTTAGGTGCCCCGATGACGGACGAGGTATTCGGCGGCGGCCGTCTGAAGAAGGGCGTTCAGCGAGAGCCCTTCGGCTTTGGCCCGAGTCTGCAGTTGCTTCAGCAGGGTTTCGGGCAGCCGGATGGCCTTCACCACCGTCGGAGCGGCGGGATCCCCCGCCCTTGGCCTGCCCCGCTGAATGCGGATAGGTGTGCCCAGGGGTTCCTCCCCTCGGAACGCCCGTTCCGCCCAGGCGGCATCAACCTCCTGCCGGGCCCGGAGCTCTTCCAGCGGTTCGCCGGGACCGGAGGCCTTCTCAAACTCGGCCATGGACATGCGCTTGGTTTTCTTGGCGGTCATGGCGTTCTCCTGCGTTTGGGGTGCATCCAGTGCGCGGTGATGACCCGGAAGCCTTCAGGGAAGACGGTCGGAGAAAAGCATAAATGTAGAACAATTATCTCCCTCATCAACCTTCAACGCCCCGTCAGGACCTGGCCTCGTGGGCCGAAGGGGGCCCCCGCCCGGCCCACCCCGGCAGGACGGCCTGGTCGGGGAAGCGGCGGCGGAGGCGGGCCAGGACGGGCTCCAGGCGGTCGAGACGCTCCTGCAGGGGGGTCAGGAAGAGGCCCCGCTCCCGCCCCAGGCCCCAGGCCAGGCGCAGCTCCACCTCGCGCACCAGGAGCCGGCGGGTGGCGCCCTCGAGGAAGGCCCGCTGGATGCGGCGGGCCAGGGCCAGGGGCGGCTCCGCCAAGTCCTCCGGGGCCGCGCGCCAGGTGTGGGGCTCCCCGTCCACATCCCACCACCGCAGCACCAGGCGGCGGGGGCTGCGGGGATCGGACCAGAGCCAGGTCAGGCAGCGGGCGGCGAGACCCGCCTCCTCAGGCAGCCGGGGGGGCTGCAGCCGCCAGCCGTGGCGCACATGGCCCGGGCGCTCCGTGAGCAGGGGCAGCCGGGGCCGGTCCTCGCCCCGGACCCGGGCCCGCAGCTCCGGCGCCAGCTTGGGATTCGTCAGCTCCACCAGCACCGGCAGGGGCACGGGCTGGAGGTCGCCGAAGCTGCGGAGGCCCAGCCGCTGGAAGCGCTCCTGCAGGCGCGGAGCCAGGTCCGGCAGGCGGCGCAGGGGGTGGGGCGCGAGGAAGACCGCCTCCCCGCCCTCCCCCACCCGCTCCAGGTGGTGCTCGGCCCGGGCGGCGAGCTGGGCGGCGGTGGCGCTCAGAGAGAGGCCGCCGTGGCTCTCCCAGCCATGCCGCTGGACCAGCTCCCGTCGGATGCGCTCGGCCGTGTCCGCCAGCGGCCCGAAGAGGCCCTGGGTACCCTGGAGCTCCACCAGGGCCTCGCCCAGGCGCAGCAGCTGCCCCTGGGGGGTCCACTGCTGCAGGAAGTCCCCCAGGGAGACCTGAGCCTCCCACCAGATCTGGGGCGCCGGATCCAATACCCGCAGCCCCGGCGCCACCCGCAGCGCCCGGTCCAGGGGTAGGCCCGGAGCCAGCCCCCCGGCCCGGGCCAGGCGGTTCACGAACCAGAGGCTGGGCGTGCGCGGCGTCTCCGGGTTCAGGAAGGCCAGGGGCCGCTCCCGCAGGGCCCCGTCCCGGCCACAGGCCAGCTGGAACGGCAGCTCAGGAACCCACATCGCCAGCACCAGGACCTCCGGAAGGGATCCAAGTATGGCGAAATTTTAGCGAAAAACAAGCCACGACCTTGGCCCTGGACGAAATGTTTCAGGCCTTGATGGCGAGTCTTTCATGGCAATGGATAGCCGTTTAACCGGTTGTCACTTAGGGAGTTGCTGCCTATTCCTCATCCACGGGCGGACGGCCGCTGAGCTTCCAGGACACGACTGCGATGGCCAGGAACACCGTGCCCAGGAAGAGGATGAAGCCCAGGAAGCCCCGGGCATCCCGGAGCGCAGCTGGATCCGTGATCCCCGCCAGATCGACTCGGCCCCGGTAGGCAAGGTAGTAGCAAAACAAGGCGACAATCGCCGTGAGCAGAGCCGAGATACGCGCTGGGATTTTCATGTTCATGGGATCAGTCTAGCGGCAAAGGTGTTGTCGCTATAACGTGAGCCCCTCCCCTCCGGCGGGTCGAGGGGGTAGGACAAGAGGAGGGCGGTGGCTCTGGGCCCGAGCAGGCTCGAGCGAGGCCACGCCAGGGGTGGGGGCCTCTCTCGGTCCCACGGCCCCCGTCCCGCCCCGGGCGGACTGGGCCCCAGCGGGGTTCTGTCAGTGCACGGTGCGCCAGACCCGAGGTCTGGGGAAGCGCTGGGGAGCCGCGCCCTGGAAAGTGGAAAGGGACACGACCGAGCTGGAGCTTCCCTGCTGAAGTGGGCGATCCGGGTCAGGCCTGTCACGGCGTTGCCGGTAAGGGCGTTGATGCCCTGGACATCGGTGTTGTTGAGGACGGTCCAGGTCTGGATGGCGGCCTGGCCATCCATCGTTTCGCACGGGCGGCCTCTTGCAGCGCTAACGGCCCCCGGCGTCCCCTGCAGGGCCAGACTCTGCAGTCTGCAGCCAGCGCCGAATCTGTTCATACACTTCCGGCCGGTTCAGCAGCTCCAGGTGGCCGATCCCCTGCCCGATCCAGGTCTGGTTCTCGGGGAAGGCCAGGCAGCGCTGGGGCTCCGGGTGGCGCCCGAGGGCGCTGTCCAGGGGCACGAGCCCGTCCCCCCACAGGTGGCCCTTCCAGGAGTCGGCGCCCTCTCCCGTCGTCCCCGCCAGGGCGCAGCAGCGCACCCCTTCCGGAAGGGGCACCGGTCGGCGCCGGTCCGAGCCCTCCGTGTGCGGGTCAAGGCCCTGCCAGTCCTCCTCCAGGAGGTTGCCGTGGCGCAGGTCGGTGATGCCCGCGCTGCGGACCTTCCCCAGCCGCGCCAGGGGGCTGGCGAAGGGGCTGGCCTCCAGGCCGCGCTGCAGCCAGTGCCCCCACCGCTCCAGGGGGGAGCCGTGGTGGGGCGTGCCCAGAAACATCAGGTGCCGCAGGGAGGCCGGCCAGGCCTGCCCCACGGCCTGGGCCTGGTGGCAGGCGCTGCGGGCCACCAGCCCCCCCATGCTGTGAGCGAGGATGTCCAGGCGCTCCACGGGCTCCGGCCACTGGGCGACCAGGGTCTCCAGCAGCTCGGCCAGGGCCTTGCCGTTGGTGGAGATGTGCAGGCCCGTGTTGTAGCGCAGGTAGAGGGTGGTGCAGCCCAGGTCCCGGGCCAGGGCCGCGCCGTGATCCGGCCCA